>JBARNF010000118.1:0-32419 GCA_049802835.1 Bradyrhizobium sp. | reverse complement strand
AAAATGCTGCGGGAGCTCCATGCCAAGGGACAGTCTTATGCGGAGATCGCACGCGCCCTCAATGCGCAGTTTGGAACGGCCTATACGCGGAATGCAACGCTCAGCCGCGGCAAGCGGATGGGACTCGTCGCGCCGGCGGCCCCGAAACCGGCCTGCTGGCCCGAACCCCGGCGGATGTCTGCCTCCGCCGGAATCGGCCGGCGTAGCCGGGAGCCTGCGGGCCGGCCGATCGTACCTCCGCCTCCCGCGCCGGCCGCCGCTCCGGTTCGGCTTCGCTGCGTCGGCGTCAGCCCGCGGCTGCTGTCGCTGGACCAGCTCGAACCCGGCGATTGCCGTTATCCCTATGGCGGCGACCGCGATGGCGATCCCATCACCTTTTGCGGCCATCCGCGCCAGGCCGGCTCCTGCTATTGCACGCCGCATTTTCATCTGACCAGAAATCCCGAGGCCACCGCGGATCGTCCGGCCGGCCCGCTGACCCTGCGGCTCGTCGCGGCGGCGTGACCGCAAGACCCTGCCGACCGAGCCCGACTCATCCCCATTTTACGGAGACTAGACATGGCGCGCGCCAGACGCAGCAAGTCCCACCGCATGTCCAAGAGCCACGATCGTCGTGCCCATGACCTGCCGAGGAACGCGGACGTGGTCCCGGTCGAGATCGATGATCCGTTCGCGCAGGTGCCGGGCGAGAAGATCGTCGCGCTGCGCTCCGTCCGCAACGATCCGCTCGGACGGCTGCATGCGCACAAGCAGCTCGACGATGCGCAGTACCAGGCCGGACGAGCGTTCCAGAACGATTGGGAGCGGGCCGAGCGGGGGCCGCAGGCGATCGACCCGTCACGCGACCATGTCGATGGCGCGCAGGGGCGGGAGCTGGTGACGGAAGGTCAGCGGCAGGCGATGCTGCGGCTGAACCGGGCCGAGCGCGAGCTCGGCGCCGACGGGGCGGCGATCACCCACGATATCCTGGTGCATGGTCTCACGATGGAGCAGGTCGGGCACAAGCGCGGTCTGTCCAGCCAGCGCTGGAATGACTATTTCGCACGCCGGTTCAAGGAGTGCCTGGATCGGTTGGCGGTGGTCTACGGCCTCTCCACCGGAAAAATAGCCAGGAAATATGATCACGTTGCGCGATCCCGCCATCCGATCGAGACCTAGCGACTTGCACAAGGAGCGCTCGCGGCCAATTTCGGGCGCGAGCGCCGGTTCGCCCATCGTCCCGTTCAAGGATGTGGCGTGACGGCATAAGTCGTGCTGTAGGGTTCGACACGCAGCGAGGCATGGGCGAGCAAGGCGATTTTGGCTGAGGGCGCCATCTGCAGTTCACCATTCGGCCCGCGATGGACGTTGTATTGCCAGGCCGTGAGGTCGCCCTTCTGGGTCAGCGCGTGCGCGACTGCGCTCGCGTCGTTGCCGCCGATCGTTGCCAATTCGTCGCTGCTGAGACCGATGACGATCTCGTCCTTGACGGTGACGATCTTGAACAGCGACGTCCTGCTCTCCTCTGCCGTCGCCGTTGATGCGGCGATCATGGCAAGTGCGAGCGTGCCGAAGATCGAGCGTGTCAGTCCTGAAGTCATGGCGTCTCCCGTCCGCTCTGGTACAAAACGTTATCGAGCGTGCAGGCATTGGTTTCCTTCGCTCGCCGTTCGGTTCGCGAAAAAAGTCACGATCGGGATTGAACCCTGCTGCTGAGGGTTGCGGCTAAGACATCGTTGGGGGACGGATGCGAGCCGATGGCATTGACGCGGATGGAAAGCGTCGTTGATTCAGGTCAAGAGGTTCGGCTCGGCTTGTTGTATTCAGGACGGACGAAGCGACGGGGGATGCCATGTTCGGCGGTAAATTTCTGTTCCGTTCAACCTGCGGGAAGATCGTGCTTGCAGGCGTTGCAGCGATGGTCGTCTCGGCGAGCGAGCCGGCGCCGGCTTTCGCACGGGCGGCTGGCACGGCCGGCAGGCAGGCGGTGATCGAGACGAAAGCGCACGATGTGACCGATCTCAGCGCCCGTCGGCGTTATCGCCGCGTCTACCGGGGCAATCCGGCCGCGGGCCTTGCCATCATGGGCGCAATGATCGGGACGATCGGAGCGATCGCCGCGCATCAGCACGATGACGACTACTACTATGGGCCTGGCTACTATGCCGAGCCCGGCTATTACGGGCCGCCGCCGGTCTACTACGCGCCTCGTCCGTATTATGGCCACCCCTATTACGGACCGCGGATTCACTACTATCATCCGTACTGAGACGGAGCAGGGCGGCGACGAGCGCCGCCAGCCCTGCTGGTCAACGGGGCGGCGGGACCTCAGAAACCGCCGGCGCTGAAGCGCAGCGGCTGCACGACGTCATAGGCCGCCTTGCTGATCGGGACGGCATAATCGACCGATAGCGGCCCGAACGGCGATGCCCAGGTCAGGCCGACGCCGACGGAGGAGCGCACCACGTTCTTGTTCGCGACCTGGGCGTTCTGGGTCGGACCCCGGTAGCCGAACACGCTGCCGGCATCGACGAATGCCGATGCGCGCAGGCCGTATTCCTGGGGCAACCCCGGAATGTTGCTCTGCAGCTCCGCCGTCGTCGCCCAATAGAGACTGCCTCCGACATTATCCATCGTCGATCCCGGCGTGAGATCGCGCGGTCCGAAGCCGCCGGGCGCGAAGCCACGCACCATGGTGGGACCGCCAAAGAAGTTGTTGAGCAACGGCGCCTGCTGTCCGCCCCATCCGGTGACGTACCCGCCCTGGGCGCGGACCATGCCGGTCAGGTCGCTGGTGATGGAACGGTAATAGCGGACGTCTTCGGTCGTGCGCATGAAGCGGACATCGCCGCCGAGGCCCGCAACATCCTGGCTGAGTTGCGAGCGAAAGCCGCTGGTCGGCATCTTGCTGTTGTCGAGCGTGCTGGTGGTGACCGTATTGCCGATCGAGGACACGGTTTGGCGTCCTGCGGCGACCGCCTGCCGGACGGGCAGGGACACCGCCGCAGGCGAGATCGCGGGCGACAGCACCACCTTCTGGTCGTAGAGCGAATAGCGCCACAGCATGGCGGTCTGCTCGCTCACGGGCATGCCGAGGGTCAGGGCGCCGCCATAGGTTTCGCTGCCAAAGGATTGCACCGTACTGACCATGCTCTGCCGCGCGAACAGTTCGACGCCCGGAGTCGTCCGGCCGAGTGCGTAGGGCGACGTGAACGACAGGTTGGCACCGCGTGCAAACTGGCCGTAGGTGAACGAGGCCTGCGCGGTATTGCCGGTCCCGAGCACGTTGCGGTCACCGATCTTGACCTCGGCGAGCAGCCCGTCCGTCGACGAATAGCCTCCCGAGACGTTGAAGTCGCCGGTTGCCTGGTCGACTGCCTCCACGTCCAGCACCACGCGATCGCCGGCCGATCCTGGGCGCGTCGAGATCTTGACGGTCTTGAAGTAGTTGAGAGCCCGCAGGCGCCGTTCGGCGCGGTCGATCAGCGTCTTGTTGTAGGCGTCGCCCTCACCGATATCGAACTCGCGGCGGATCACGTCGTCGCGCGTGCGCGTGTTGCCGTGAATTTCGATGCGCTCGACGTAGCTGCGTCGGCCCTGCTCGATCTGGAAGGTGACATCGGCCAGTCGGGCTTGAGCGTTGCGATTGATCCTGGGCTCGACCTGCGCGAACGGGAAGCCGAGCTTGCCCAGTTCGGCTGTCAGGGCTCCGGCGGTCTTGTCGAGTTTGCTCTCGTCGAACATGTCGCCCTGCTGCGCCAGCAACACCGCGCGCAGACGATCGCAGGCAAGCCCTGGAACATTGCAGGAGACGTCGATCGCGCCGAAGCGGTAGAGCGCGCCTTCGTCGATCGCAAAGGTCAGGTTGAAGCCGCTGTTCACGCGATCGTAGTCGATGCTGACGTTCGTGACCTCGGCATCGGCGTAGCCATGGTTTCGATAGTACTGCCGTAACTGCTCGCGGTCCTCATTGACCCGGTCGGCATCGTAGACGTCGCCGCCGGTCACGAAGCTGAGCATGTTGGTTGCTGACGTCTTGATCACGGCGTGCAGCTGCCGCGCGCCATAGGCGTGATTGCCGACGAAGTTGATCGCTCTGACCGACGTCTTCTTTCCTTCGGTGATGGTGAAGACCAGGTCGACCCGGTCGTTGCCGCGGTCGATGATCTCGGGCACGACGCGGACATCGTCGCGTCCGACGCGATGATATGCCGCGATGATCCGTGCCGTGTCGCCCTGGACGGTCGCGCGTTGCAGGCCCGCGCGCGGCTTCGACAGCACGGCATTGGCGAGATCGGCATCCTTCACCTTCTTGTTACCTTCGAAGGCGACGCGATCGAGCACCCTTGCTTCGGACAGCCGGACCACGATCCGAGCGTCGCTGCGACTGATTTTCACGTCCTCGAAAAGGCCGGTCGCGACCAGAGCCTTCAGGCCGGCATCGAGCGCGGCGGCATCGTAACGGCCATTGGCGTCGGCGTGGAAATAGGACCGCACGGTCTCTGCATCGACCCGGCGATTGCCCTGCACGGCAAGGGTTTCTGCAGCCGCCGCTGCGAGCGGACACGTCAGCACCGACAACGCCGCAACGAGCGTCGCGACATGCCGAGATCTGCCGAAGCGATGGTGACGCCTGTTCCGGGCGGTCATAACGTGCGCGCCTGCCTGCTTGTCTTCGCCGTGATGCAAGAGCGGGTGGGCGGCCAAATCATGTCGGGGCTGTGGAGACTTGCAGGCCTGCGATCACGGCTGCGAAGGTGTCGCGCCTGGGAACCAAAGCAGGCCGCAGAATTGACGCAGAGTCGATTCAAACGCTTGCCAGTCAATATGCTCATCCGTGCGCACCAGCCGATGCTGATGCGGCGAACGTTTGACGGGAGCAGACCATGCGCGCGATCGCCCTTGCCCTCGTTGCTTGTAGCTTCGTTCAATCAGCCCTTGCTGCGGCCGTCGTGCCGGAGATCGATCCCCGCGCGTCGCTCGGCGTGGTGCAGCAGTGGATCTACAACTATCGGACCAAGCCCGATTACGCCCATGTCCCGGCGGCGGTGCGTGTGTTGTTCCACTCGCAGACGTTCAAGGAGCCGGAGAATGCCGGCATCTATCTCGGCTTCATCGCAGGCGCGATCGGCTCCAACCCGGCCAAGGCCGAGCAGCTGGTCAATGGCTTCTTCCCGGTGCCTCCCGAAGACGAGTGGGTCGTCGTGCGGGCCATCGCCTACTCCGGTCTGCCGGATTGGCGCAATCTCATGCGCAAGGTGGCGCCGCAGATGCCGGGCCGCCGCGTGATGATCGAAGGCTATCTCAGTGGTGCGCAGCCGACGCTCATGGACATCCCGCTGGAGGAGACCAAACCGGGCATGATGGACAAGCTGCGCGGCGCCTTGACGCAGAACCCGTTCAAGAAGGAGGAACGCAAGCTCGATACCCGGCTGAGCTACGCGACCCATCAGGATCTGCTCGACATCCTCTGGGGTTACTACTTCGCGACCGGCTCGCACGTGCCGATCCAGCGCATCGTGCAGATGCTGCCGTGGTCCAAGAGCCGCGACACGGTCGAGAAGCTGACCATCGGAAGTATGGCGCGCTACACGCTCGCCAGCTACTCCGTGCGCGACGCCGGTTTGCGCGACTATCTCCGCGGCGAACTGGCGCGACAGTCGGGCCCGACCAAAGCGCCACTGACAGAAGTGGTCGAGGCGGCCGACACGGTCCAGCTCGGCGCGGTGCGCAAGGATGCGGTCGCCGCGGTGGAGGAGCTCAAGACCAAAGGCTCGGATGCCAGGCGCAACATGGACTTCTGGGGCCAGCTCGGCGTCGGCGCCCTGGCGCTCGGCTGCGTCTCGGCGGCCGCATTGGGACAGGTCGCCGTCGGAATTCCCTGCGTGATCGGCGGCTCTGCGTCGCAGGGACTTCTGTCATTCTGGGAGAAGCAGCAATAGGGTGCGCCGGAACGGACGCGTTTCGGAACGGTTGTGACGGCATGAGCCGGCTCGATGCCAAGACCCTGGCAAGTCTTTTCGCTCTGCTGGCCGTCATGGCCGGGATGATCTTTGCCGCTGCGGGGACCTTCTACTGGCAGGCCTGGCTTTTCCTTCTCATCTATTCCGCCGCTTCCTTGGTCGGGACGATCGACCTGATGCGACGCGATCGCGCGCTGCTCCGACGCCGATTGAAAGGGGGCCCGTTAGCGGAAAGGGAGCCCGTACAGCGCCTCATCATGACGATCGTTTCGGTCGCGTATCTGGGATTGCTGCTGGTGCCGGCCTTGGACCACCGGTTCGGGTGGTCGTGGATGTCGCCGCTGGCCGTGCTTGGCGGCGACCTGCTCGTCGTGCTCGGGTTCGCGGGAATCTTGCGCGTGTTCCGGGAAAACAGCTTCTCGGCGGCAACCGTCGAGGTGGCTTCCGATCAGACCGTCGTAGCGACCGGCCCGTACGCGATCCTACGCCACCCGATGTATGCCGCCGCTATCGTGTTGATGGCCGGCATCCCGATCGCACTCGGGTCGTGGTGGGGGCTTTCCGTCATGGCCGCAATCGTCCCGGCCTTGGTCTGGCGGCTGTTGCACGAGGAGCGCGTGCTGGCCGAGCAGTTGCCCGGCTATCGCGACTACCTGGCGAGAGTGCGCTGGCGGCTCGTGCCGTCAGTCTGGTAGACGCGGGACTAGCAGCGTAACGGACTGGATCGGAGCAGGGGAGCTGCTGCCGACCGGCGGCCTCCTTCCTCGCAGTCTCCGACCGGTTGAAATGTAAGGGCGACAGATTGCGCTCAAGTCAGCCCGAATAGACGTAACTTTAGATTTGCGTCTTTCAGCTTCTCTACAAATAGTAGAATTTCGACTTATGCTGCAGCGGTTACGGCTGTCGTGCTGAAAATCAGGACAGGCTGGCCTTCACTACGGCCGGGTAGACCGGTTCGCGGTGAACCTCCGAGCCCGATTCGTCGACGACCACGATCGACAGCCTGCGGTCGGTAATGCGGGGGTCATGGCGAAGCCGCCGCGCCAGATCCCGGCTGTGTTCAATCGCCCCGGCACTGGTCGCAAATTCCAGGCCGGTGCGGTCCCTGGTCGGAATGCCATCATTCATATCGAAATAATAGGTGCGCATGGTCTTCCTGCCGCCGATGTGTCGCGGGAGGGGGACACGGAGCCAAAAGGGGCATCCGCAAGCCATTGTCCTCCCGTGCAAACTATAGAAGACCTCTAATATGGAGGACAAGCTTACCTCTGCCGTAATTCCCTGCCTTGTTCGCCAATCGACCATTTTAGCTGGCAAGATCAGCCAGAAACTGCCAGAAAGCTCAGATTGTGCCGTCGAAACCAACCATCCGGTCAGTTCGGCTTGCTGCAGGAGTTGTTCGCTGGCATACTTTCAACCTCATCGGGTTCCGCTCGGTCGATTTCCAAGCGGGCCATTCTGAGGATGAGCGTCGCGGTCGTCAGACCGAGACTTTCAGCCTCGATTGCTGCAGTATCTACCTTGCGTGCAAGGCCTTCACGTTTGCTGAGGACTGGCATTACTGTTTCCTGTCAAAGGTGCGAGATGAAGAATTCCACATTCATCGCGGAGCTGCACACCAAGCTCGGAGCCCCCTCGAGCGAAGCCGTCGAGAGCCTCCGGCTGCTGAAGGCTTTCCTGAAGCTGGCTCCCGGCCAGCGCATCGAAGTGATCGAAATGGTCGAGCGGTTGAACGCCGAATCCTGTTCGGAGACGGATCTGCCGCTGTCCTGACTCACCTCTCCTCATTGCCCGCAACGGTTGCCGGTGGCCGCGTTGCGATCGCATAAATTGCATCATCCAGAGCTTCCGATTCGTGCAGCGTCCCGGCCGGCAACAGGATCTTGTCGCCGGCGGAGCAGATGCGCTCGCCGCCCTCCCATCTGAAGGTCAGTCGTCCCGCGATCACGACCAGGATTTCGTCGACGGGATGCGTATGGAAGGGATGGATCTTGCCGGCGGCATCGTGCTGCAACTCGATGCAGCCCTGTGTCGGCAACAGCGCGAGGATGTCGGAATCGATCGCGAACTCGGTCTTCGTACCAGCGATGATCTGGGTCATGCGGCTTCCTCCTTGTCTCCGATGGACGTTGGCTTGGCCTGTGCGAGCTTGTGGAAGGGGCAGGCCGGCGGCGGCTGGTTGTCGTCGTGAAGGAAGTACTGCTTGTATTCGCGGCCTTCCGGATTGCCGTAACGCCCGAGCAGGGGAGATGGCGCGGTCGTGTCGAATGGCACGAGGCGCTTGCGCACCTCCCCGAATGCCTTGGCCGCCGCCTGGTCGGTGCCGAGCATCCTCTCGAATACCCAGCGCGGCTGGAAGGTGAGCATGAAGGCGCTCGAGCGCCGGCTTTGCCGCATCACATGGGCGGGCGTGCTGCAGACGACGAAGATGGGTTCACCGGCGAACGAGAATTCCCACATCGGGTCATCGATCGCCTCGGGAATTTCGCCAGGCCATGGTTGCTTGTCGATCCGCGCCAACTGATCCAGGATTCGCCAGAACTTCCTGTAATAGGCGTCGAGCGTCTGCACCGGCCGCGGGCGCGTGAACAGGACGAGCGACGTGTTGGGTCCGTGTGAACGGCTTTCCGATACGAACTGGGCAAGCTGCTTGCCGAGGGTATCGACGTCGATGGGGTCGAGAAACAGATAACGCAACTGGTCCTGGCGATAACCGGCCACGCCGAACACGCAAGGAAAGGGTCTTGCTTCGCTGCTCATCTGAGCTTCGAATTCCGAAAACAGGACGCTCTGCCAGCTGCCGACCCGATGAACGGATCGGACTTCGTCCCTTCTCAAATACAAACGCGACATACTGACCCTCTCTGTTCTTATGCTTACTTACGAAGTATCAATTTGCGCCTCATCATCAGCGGCCCGAGAATTCCCGGTAGCGACATCAGCAGAAGAATTTCGATCAGGGCCGAGTAACCGGCATCGTTGGCGACGGTACGCAGGCTCGATCCCGCGTCGGCGCCGAGGCCGCTCGCGCTCATCATCGCAATGGCGATGACCGGCTGGGCCAGCCCGGCAAACACGCCGGCGGACGTGGTGTTGATCGACGCGCCAACGCCGATCCGTTCCACCGTGTAGAGATGCTTGGTGCATTTCAAGACCAGAGGGACGGTGCCGCCGGCCACCAGCCCGAGCACAGCAAACACCGTGCCGACATAGAGCAGGCCGAAAGTGTGGGCGAGCAACGGCCACAACATCGCGACGAGCAGCATTCTCAGCAGGCTGATGCGGATCAGTGCCGTGTCCAATGATTGCGTGCGATCCGCCGCGTGGCCGAGAAAGATCGATCCGATTGCGTTGCCGACCATGAAGGCGAGCAGGGGGCCTCCAGCAGCAGATGGCGACACGCCGAAATAGTGCGCGACCATGGGGATGCCCCACACGCCTGCCAGCGTGGTCACGACCGCGAAATGTGATGCGAAGCTCAGTGCGCAACCCCAGTTCGCCGTCGATCCGAGCGCGTGCCAGCTCGCCATGAGGACGCTGTTCAGTGTTCGTCCGCTGTAGTTCGCGGCCGCAGGCTTCAAGGCGACGAACGCACACGCGCAATTCGCGATGCCGACGCAGGCGATGAAGAGGAAGCAGGCGCGCCAGCCGAAGCCGCTCACCGCTGCCGCGAGCGGCGTCGTGGCCATGGCGCCGCCAACGTAGCCCGACACCTGGGAGATCCCGGACATCAAGCCGAAACGTTCATCGGAAAAACTCTGCGCGACGAGCTTCAACAGTGCCGTGAACACCAGCGCGTCGCCGCAGGCCACGATCACGCGCGCGATGAACACGTCGAGCAGGCTGGGCGACAGGGCAAACGCGGCGCTGCCGGCCACCGATGCCGCCATGCTGCACAAGACGACGCGCTTGACGCCGTAGCGATCGACCAGCACGCCGGCCGGGATCTGCATCAGCGTGTAGCCCCAGAAATAGCTGGAGGCGAGCATCGCGACGCCCGAGGCGTCGGTGCCGAAATCGCGCATGAAGCTGAGGCCGACCGTCTGCGGCGACATGCGTTGCAGGAAAGCGATCGCGTAGGCCAACGCAACCGTGCCCCATGCGATATAGGCACGATCGGCGAACCTGATCGGAGACGAAGCGACGGCTTGTTGTCCGAGCACCGCCATCACACCCTCGCATAACCGACGGAGAACAGTGCATCGGCCGAGTCCGGGATGATCCGCGACATCGCCGCGTCCACGAGCGAGGCCGTGCCGTGATAGTCCTGCCGGATCTGTTTGATGTGTCCGTAGGCACCCCGCATGATCATGCGGGGCATTTCGAGCGGCTTGCCCGGATAGAGCGCGGCGCACATTTCGACGCCTGCCGCCTGCAGTTCAGGATCTGCGGCGTCATCAAGCAACGAGGGCGCGACCTTCTCGCAGATCCTGGCGTTCGCAGCCCACACGATCGGGTTGCGCGTTCGCCATCCGTACAGAATTCCCTCGCTGCCCGTGGAGGAGGAGGGATGCTTGAGAACCTGCGACGTAAAGAACCCATACAGGCCACGACCCTGATGCGCGGGCAGCACTTCGGTCCCACTGCGGTAGATGGCCGTCCGCTGTGCGATCGTCATGACGCGATAGACGGAGAAGGCCACCAACCCGATGTGATCGTAGACCAGAACAAGGCTGTATTTGCCGTCGAACGGCGATGACGCCGAGGTCCAATGCGGCTCGATTGCTTTCCAGTTAATGGCAATGATCGAATTCATCGCATCCATGATCGGCTGCCGATCAGGCGCTTCGACCTGCGAAGCATCGGAGAAGCTGTAGACGGCGTAGTCGTCCCAAGGCGAGGCGATGGTCGGGTATCGGCCATTCAGGTTGCACGACATCGCATGAACTCCGGCACTGCAAGGTGGAGCTATACAGGCCGCCATTTGATGGCTTAAAGGACAATATGCCCTCGAATTCTGCCAAGCTCCGGCGTTCCCCGGTGCGCCAAGACGGCGCCGAAAGGCGGCTGGCCATGGTGGCGTTCCCCGGAGTGACGCTGCTCGACGTGTCCGGGCCTGCCCAGGTCTTCGCCGAACTTGGCGAGATCGATCTGCCTGCACCGGGCTACGCGCTGAGCTACGTGTCCAAGGATGGCGGGCTGGTGCCGACGGATGTCGGTTTGATGATCGACACGGCGCCGCTCTCGACGATGAAGCCGGACGAGATCGATACGCTTCTCATCCCCGGTGGACCGGGGATCTGGAAGCTACGGCAGGACGAAACCGTGATGCGATGGATTGCGCAGGCGCTGCCCAACGCCCGGCGGATCGCGTCCGTCTGCCTGGGCGCATTCGCGCTGGCATGGGCAGGCGCGCTCGAGGGCAAGCGCGCCGCTACACATTGGCGCTATTGCCCCCGTCTGCAGGACAGCTTCCCGAACGTGAAGGTCGAGCCGGATGCGATCTTCGTGCAGGACGGACGGGTCTGGACGTCCGCCGGCGTCAGTGCCGGCATCGATCTCGCGCTCGCGATGATCGAGGAGGATTTCGGTCACACGATCGCGCTCGACGTTGCACGGCGACTGGTCGTGTTCCTCAAGCGTCCGGGTGGCCAGAGTCAGTTCTCGACGGTGCTGGCTGCCCAGGCCTCCGACGTCGAAGGCCGCTTCAGCTCGCTTCATGCCTGGATCATCGAAAACATCGCGAGCGATCTGCGGGTCGAGACATTGGCGGCAAAGGCCGGCATGTCGCCCCGTACCTTCGCACGCACCTATGCGAGCCGCACCGGCATGACACCCGCGCACGGTGTCGAGGCGCTCAGGGTCGAGACGGCACGCCTTCTGCTCGAAAGCCGCCAGGTTGACAACGTGGTTGAAGTCGCGAAACGGGCAGGCTTCGGCGACGACGAGCGCATGCGGCGCGCCTTCCTGCGGCATCTAGGTGTGTCGCCATCGGAATATCGCCGCCGCTTTTCGGGCTGACGGTGGGCACAGCTCCATGGCTCTGCTCTGGGAGGGCCCGGTCATTTGCGCTCGGTTAATCCGGTCTGGCAAGGTGGGACCAGACCGGCCTCGCCGTGGCTGATCAGTCCAAGACTTCAGTAAAATGCCATCTGTATTCAATCGAGAAATTGATTCACATTCACCTTTGCGAAGCCACGGAAAGGGCCATGACGAACGTCGTTCCCTTTCGCTCGAAGACGCTCTCGTCTCATTCGTCATTTGCAAGGCCTCAGGGTGAGGCCGCGGTTGCGGACGCGGGCCGACGCGACGTTGCTCGATCCAGTCGATTGGATGCCAGGGACGATCTCCGGAAGACGATCATCCTGCTCGATCTTGCTTTGCAGCATGCAAGGGAGCTTGCGAAGCTGGTCCACGATGACCGGGTGCGGCGGGCCTATGATCGTCATCTCTCGTCGATCGAAAACTCCCTCCGGATCGCGCGCGAGCGCCTCGTCGGATTCTGAGCGCGCGCATGCCTTGCTTCAGCAGTCGTCCTCGTCGCAGGCCAATGCAATTGCACGGGGACGCAGGGAGCCAGATGTGGTAGTCGGATCTGTCGTGGAGGATACAACAATGACCCAAACCAAACTGGAAGTGCCCGCCGAGTTGCGCGACCTTGCGGAAAAGACCATCGCGCAGGCCGAAAGGGCCTTCGAGATGTTCTTCGATGCGGCAGGGAAATCGATCACAACGGTTCCGGGGCCCGCCGCAGAAATGTCCAAGCAGGCTCTCTCGCTCACCGAACAGAACATCAGGACGGCCTTCGAGCACGCTCGCAAACTCGTCCACGCGACCGAACTGGAGGAGGCGATGCGGATCCAGTCGGAGTTCCTGCGCAGTCAGTTCACCAACGCCGGTGAGCATATGAAGACGATCACCGCAGGCATCATGTCTGCCGCAGGCAAGGTCGCCGAACCCAAGAGTTGAGCCCAACCCTGACTCGAGGATCCGTGAACCCAGGATCTGAACCGGTGCCTGCGCGGCACGCCGCAAACGGCAGATGAAACGGTACCGGTGGCCATTCGGCCACCGATCTGCTCTGCAGGCTGGCCGCGGGAGAAGCTATTTCCGCAGCGAGCCGATGTAGGCGGCAATATCGGCCGCCTCCAGCCGGTTCAGCGGAAAGCTGGGCATTTTCGGATGGGGGTCGAGCAGGAAGAAGGCGACCTTTTCCGGGGTGAAGTCCACCTTCTGCGCGATCTGAGAAAATGAGGGAACGTCGGCGCTGGCTTGCTTCTGCGTCCCTTCGACCAGATGGCATGAGGCACACCAGCGCCGGGCGAGGTCGGCACCGTGATCCGCATCGGCAGCCCATGCCGAGCTCGCCGCCGTGGCAAGTGCAAGGGCCAGAACTCTCGTTACGAAGGCGCGCATCAAGGTACTCCCGATCGTGGCGTTTCAGGTCAAGCGTCTCTTCGGCCCGGAGGGCAACGATGAGCAGGCTCATGGCGTGAGGTCAACAGGCTTGCCCGGGACGGGAAAGCATCTCGTCGGCACGCGGCGCGTGCAGGAAAGCGTGCCTCACCACATCAGCCGCAGCACGACTTGGGAAAATCGGACAGGTCGATTCGGCTGACGATCGCCTTGAACAGGGTCCTGAGGCGGCGCAGCAAAGACGCACCCGGCGGAGAGGCCGTCAGTTCTTGGGCAGCGTAGGACATGTCCGGTCCTCCCAGTCGCTCAGCGTCTTTCCCGTTTGCGTGTTGACGAGGTGCACGCATCCGCAAGCTGGACAGGCGACGATTTCGTACGCGTCGGCATGGTCGTCGCTGAGCGGGCTGACCAAGCCGATCTGTACGTTCGATCCCGTCTGGGAGCAGCGAAAAAGCAGGGTTTCCATCCGCCGACCATGCCAAATTCCGGCACGGCAGCCTTGATCTGTCTCAACAGGCGGCGAGCGGACGGTGAGCCTCGTGCGCGGAGGAAAGATGCGTCAGGTCAGACCGTGCGAGGCGGCCTTCGACAACTCGAGCCGCTCAGCGACATTGGCCCTTGGCACCGGACCCGTCTGCGCTGCACGGAGCGCCGCGTCGATCTTCGACTTCACGCGCCGGGCAGCCAGCGCCGCCAGTCTGGTCTGGGTTCGTCCGGTCTTGACCCGATCGCCGAACTCGTACCGCCATTCCCAAATGTCCGGTTCAGCAGTCGCCGCGACCGTATATTGGACACCTCGGTGGATCACGGAAACCCCCTCTGACGTTCCACTGCAAGTCATCGTCTAAACAACATACAATCAATCCGGGCAAATACGGGACTGGAACAATTGCCAGCTGCACGACGGTAAAGTGGTTAACACCACCATGCCGGGTAATGTTCCCCGGGGTGCCCGGTTTCGTGCGCACTTTTTTGCGCCGATCCACCGCCGCGCGGACCAGGGAAGGCTTGGGAACAAAGCTCGCGGCTCAGGCTCGGTTTACAGACAACCCGTACGGAATCTGCAAGAAGGCCAGAACGCCCCGCGGGCCAGTTTGGCGTTGCGATCAGTGGAGCGGCGGGGCTTCTGAGAACACGTGGACATGCTGAAGCGAATGTCAGATCCGCCACACGAGACGGGGCTCATCTTGACCGCTGACGATCGAGAGCTGGGCGAGACGAATTGCGTCGCGGTCGAGACCGGCACGGAGCGTCGCGATCTTCGGCTCGATGCATTCCGAGGCCTTGCGCTCTGGTTCATCTTCATCGACCACATCCCGGATAATTCGCTGGCCTGGCTGACGTTGCGCAACTACGGCTTCAGCGATACGTCCGAAGTGTTTGTGTTCGTGTCCGGCTATACCTGCATGCTGGCTTATGGCGGGACATTGCCCAAGCAGGGTTGGGCGACCACAACGGTGCGCGCGCTGCGGCGGGCGTGGGAGATCTACGCTGCCTTCCTGGTGTTGCTGCTCGCCTATGCCGCGTTGGTCTGGGTCGTCGGCGGCGGTACGCGCTTCGTCGATGAGACCAACACCGGATTTTTCTTCCGCGAGCCAGGCCCTACGCTCGTGCATGTGGCGCTGCTGCAGTTTGCACCCGTCAATACCGACATTCTGCTGACTTTTGCGATCCTGCACATCTGCTTTCCCGCCATCCTGTGGCTGATGATGAGCAGCGGCATCTTGACGCTCGTCCTATCTTTCCTGCTCTACTTGATGGTTCAGCTGTTCAGCTGGCATATGCCGGCTTGGCCAAGTGGAGAACTCTACTTCAATCCGTTCGCCTGGCAGTTCCTGTTCGTGATCGGCGCCTGGTACGCCTACGCGGGTACGGCGAGTCTGCGCCCGATTCTGAACTCTCGCGCACTGCTGATCGGCGCGCTCGCTTATCTCGCTTTCAGCCTGGTCGTGGCACTGAGCTGGGAGTACAAGACCCTCGAGGGCCTGATCCCTTCGGCCGTGACCAGTCTGATCTATCCGATCTACAAGAGCCATCTGGCTCCGGTCCGGCTGCTGCATTTCCTGTCGCTCGCCTTCGTGGTGTCGCGGCTGACCCCGCTGGAATGGCGTGGCCCGATCAGGCCGCTGATGACCGCGATGATCAGGTGCGGCGAGAGCTCGCTCTCGATCTATTGCACCGGCGTGTTGCTTGCGTTCATCGGCGAGGTGGTGCTGACCGATGTGTCCAGCGGGTTTGCGATGCAGCTCCTGATCAGCGTCGCAGGCATTGCGATCATGATCGCCGTGGCCACGCTGCTGACGTGGGAGTCGCTACTCGACCGGCGCGGACCGCGGCTGTTTTGATGATCGATAGCGGCGTCAACGCCGACGGGCGACAGCGACGCCAAACAGGAAGGCGACGAACAGGCTTGCGAGGGGAGCCTCGCGCGTGACCGCGCTCAGGGTCGACAGGGCGGTTCCCGGCCGCTGCGCGTTCCGTGCGGCCTCGCTCAGGCGGTCGACGGCGGCACGCAACGTACCGACCATCTCGCCGAGGGAGTGGGACATGTCCGTTGCGGTGTCGAGCGCGCGCTCGGCGACGCCCGGCTGCGGAGTGGATTCGAACGTTTCCGTGCTCACTTCTGTTGCCTTTCGACGCTCATCGGCCGAATTGACCTCACCCTCGGACCGACCTGGGTGTCCTGGAAATGCCGGCTGACGAGATTGGTTCCGCCAGCGCGGATGGCATTCCGCGAATCCGGTGGATCGCCCCGCGAATGCGCGCCGTTCGACTGTCCCGACCCGCTATGTTCGTTCGGCAAGTGAAAGGATCTGGCCGTGGCTTCTGCAGACACCGCATCACCCCCGCGCATTGCCGTCCTGGGAGCGCCCATCGATCTCGGCGCCTCCGTGCGCGGCACGTTGATGGGGCCGGCCGCGCTCAGAACTGCCGGGCTCGTCACCGTGCTGGAGAGCCTCGGTCTCGACGTCATCGATTACGGTGACGTCGGCATCGCCGACGTCGCCGAACTCGGTGATGAGCCTCCTGCGAAGGCCAGGCACTACCGCCAGATCCAGCGCTGGTCCCGAGTGCTGGCGCGTCGAAGCCACGAATTGGCCCAGACCGGCGCCATCCCGGTGTTCCTGGGCGGCGACCATTCGCTATCGATGGGATCGGTGAACGGGGTCGCGCGCCACTGTCGCGAGGTTGGTCGGGAGCTGTTCGTGCTCTGGCTCGACGCGCACGCCGACTACAACACGCCCCACACCACGATCACAGCCAACATGCACGGGATGTCCGCCGCCTTCCTTTGCGGCGAGCCGGGTCTCGATGGCCTGCTCGGTGACGAGACGCGCGCGCCCATTCCGCCCGGGCAGCTCGAGCTGTTCGGGATCCGATCAATCGACAAGGCTGAAAAGGAGCTGCTGCGTCTGCGCCGCACCAGCATTGCCGACATGCGGGCCATCGACGAGTTCGGCGTCGGCGTTCTGATGCGGCGGATCATCGACAGGGTTCGCGCGCGGAACGGCGTCCTGCATGTCAGCTTCGACGTGGATTTTCTCGATCCCGAAGTGGCCCCTGGAGTCGGCACTACCGTTCCCGGCGGAGCAACCTATCGCGAGGCGCACCTCATCATGGAGATGCTGCACGATTCCTGTCTGGTCCGTTCGGTCGATATCGTCGAGCTCAATCCATTCCTCGATGAGCGCGGCAAGACCGCACGGGTCGCGGTGGAGCTGATCGCGAGCCTGTTCGGCCAGCAGATCACGGACCGTCCGACGCCCAGCAACGCGATCATACCGGATTGACGACAGGGAAAGCGGCGGCTGCTGCTTTGAACCGTCCGTCGCGGGCGCGGATGCCTCATCGATCGCCTGTGACTCGCCGAGGCATCCGCAATGTCGAGATCAATAGCGCGCGTCGTACATCTGTGACTCGACGAAGCCGAGCAGATCATTCGGCGCCGGTCCGACTGCGAGGCCATTTTGATAAGCCACGCCTGCGACCGCAGCGGCGATGTGGGCGGACACTTCGCGGATGCGCGGCAAGGCGGGGTACAGACTGCCCTGTTCGAGATCGGCGCCGGTGACGGAGTTCGCCAGCGTATGTGCTGCGGCCATGAACATTTCGTTCGTCACCAGGCGCGCACCGCTGGCGATGACGCCGAGGCCGACCCCGGGGAAGATGTAGGAGTTGTTGCCCTGGCGTGGCACGAAGGTGTTGCCGTCCAGCTTGACCGGATCATAGGGGCTGCCGCAGGCAAATAGCGCCCGCCCTTGCGTGTAGCGATAGGCGGATTCGGCTGAACACTCGGCCTTCGATGTCGGGTTGGAGAGCGCGAAGATGATCGGCCGCTCGTTCAGTTCCGCCATCGTCTGCAGCACTTCGGGGGTGAAGGCGCCACCCACTGCGGCGACGCCGATGATCGCAGTCGGCTTGAGCGTCTTGATGGCGGTCAGGAAGTCTCCGATCGGCGCCTGCTCATGCGCGTAGCGCAGCTTGTGCCCGTGCAGGTTCTCGCGTCCCTTGACGACGAGACCGCGCGAGTCGGTCAGCCAGTTGCGCCGTAGCGCCTCGGCTTCCGACAGGCCTTCGGCCATCATGGCCGAGACGACGAGATCGGCGATGCCGGTCGCCGCTTCGCCGGCGCCGAGGAACAGCACGGTCTGGTCGCGCAGCTTGCCGCCGTTGATTCGCAGCGCCGAGAACAGGCCGGCCAGCGCGACGGCTGCGGTGCCCTGGATGTCGTCGTTGAAGACGCAGGCGTCGTCGCGATATTTGTGCAGCAGCTTGAACGCCGCATGGTTCGCGAAATCCTCGAACTGGATCAGCACGCCAGGAAAGGCTGCGCGAGCCGCCGTCATGAACTCGTCGACGAACGCGTCATAGGCGGCGCCGGCGATGCGCTTCTGGCGCAGGCCGATGTAGTAGGGGTCATTCAACAATTCCTCATTGTTGGTGCCGATGTCGAGCATCACCGGCAGGCACTCTTCGGGATGAATGCCGGCACAGGCGGAGTACAGCGAGAGCTTGCCGACGGGAATGCCCATGCCGTTGGCGCCGAGATCGCCGAGGCCGAGGATGCGCTCGCCGTCGGTGACGACGATGAGCTTGGCGCGATACGGCCAATTGGCGATGATCTCTGCGATCCGGCCGCGGTCATTGGCGGAGATGAACAGGCCACGGGGCCGCTGGAAGATCAGCCCGTATTTCTGGCAGGCGAGGCCCACGGTGGGCGTGTAGATCAGCGGCTGGATCTCATCGATGTTGTCGCAGACCACCCGGAAGAACAGCGCTTCGTTGCGGTCGTGCAGCGCATTCAGGGCGACGAATTTTTCAAGGTCGTTGGACAGGCTGCGAAGATTGACGAGGATGCGCTCGGCCTGTGCCTGCATCGACATGACGCCTGCCGGCAGAAAGCCGCGCAGACCGAGCGCATCGCGCTCCTGCTCGGTGAAGCCGGTCCCCTTGTTGAGCAGCGGATCACGCAGCAGCGCAAGTCCGTGCGGGGAGTAGATGGGTAGCGTCGGTGCGCTCATTCGTTGCGGTTGGGTCAAGGCGGCAGTCTCCGAAGTCCTTGTTCGAGCCTCGCCATACCGGGGCCGGTCCGCTTTGATCGGCATCAATCGGGGCGGCATGGCGGGATCGTTCTGTTACCATAGATTCTGCACCGCGTTGCACCAATGACGTTGTGCAACTGCGTTGGAGTTCGACGAGCCGGATTTCGGCAGGAGCTAGGAACGCCCGGAGACGAACGACCACAGCAGCGCCAGGACGGCCATGGCCATGACCCCGGTGCCCATCCATCCCAATGCGACCAGCCAGGAGCGGGCCCGGAAGCGGCCCATCAGCTTGGCGTTGGACACGATCACCATCATCATTGCCATGATCGGCACCGCGACGATGCCATTGAGGACGGCGCTCCATACCAGCATGTGGATCGAATCGATGCCGGTAAAGCCGAGGCCGAAGCCGATGACGGTGGCTGCGGCGATGATGCCGTAGAAGCCGGCCGCTTCGTCGGGCTTCGCCTCCAATGTCGCATGCCAGCCGAAAATCTCGGCCACGCCGTAGGCTGCGGATCCCGCGAGCACCGGTATGGCCAGCATTCCGGTGCCGATGATGCCGAGCGCAAACAGCAGGAAGGTGAAGTTGCCAGCCAGGGGACGCAGCGCTTCGGCCGCCTGGGTCGCCGAATCGATCTTGGTGACGCCATGGGCGTGCAGGACGGTCGCGGTGGTGAGGATGATGAAGAAGGCAATCGCGTTCGAGAAGATCATGCCGATCGTGGTGTCGATTCTGATCCGCCGCAGGTCCGGATGATCCTTCTTCGAGAGCTCGCGCAGCGGTCGATCGACCTTGCCCTGGTTCATTTCCTCGACCTCCTGGGAGGCCTGCCAGAAGAACAGGTAGGGACTGATGGTGGTCCCCAGCACGGCCACGACCGTCAGCAGATATTCGGCATCCGCCGAGGGGCTCGGCCAGACCGCGGCGAGCAGGGCCGTGCTCCAGGGCACATCGACCATCAGCGCCGTCGCGACATAGGCGAAAAGGCTGAGCGTCAGGAGTTTGATCACGGGTGCGTAGCGCCGGTACGGCAAGAACACCTGCAGCAAGGTCGATCCCGCGGCGAAGATCAGCGCATGCTCGTGGTTGAGACCGCCGATCACCAGTGACAATGATTCGGCCATCGCGGCAATGTCGGCGGCGATATTGAACGTGTTGGCGCCGACGAGAAGAGCCACCAGGACGAGGACGATCCAGCGTGGCGCGAGCGAGGTGATGTTGGCGGCCAGACCCTTGCCGGTGACGCGGCCGATACGCGCACTGACGAGCTGAATGGCGATCATGAACGGTGTGGTGAGAAAAACGGTCCAGAGCAGCCCGTAGTCGAATTGAGCGCCGGCCTGGGAGTAGGTCGCAATGCCCGACGGATCATCGTCGGCGGCTCCAGTGACGAGACCGGGTCCCAACAGCCTGAGCACACCCCTTGCCGATGTCTTCGGCTTGTTCGGCTCGGATGCAACGACGATCGTCACGTCACCAACCTCCCACAACGTATGTGTCTGGAAGTCGGAAAGGCCAGTTTTTGTTCCCGGTCTTGGAACCTCGGCCGAAGGGCGGACGTTTGCAATCCGGTCAATCTCGCGAAGTGGGGGCGCGTTTGCCGGATCAGCGGCAACCAGGGCACAATCAAGGACTCGGCATCGCTGAGCGCGACAGACTTTTTTCCGGAGGCAGCGAGCTCGCCGGGCTGATGTCGCGGTTCGACTGGGCGGGCAACCCGATCGGACCGCCGGAGCATTGGCCACAGAGTCTGAAGACCGCCGTCAGGATCATGCTCACATCCCAGCAGCCGATATGGATCGGCTGGGGAAAGGAGCTGATCTACCTCTACAACGATGCCTACAAGGCCATCATCGGCGGCAAGCACCCCTGGGCGCTCGGCCGTCCGACATCGGTGGTCTGGCACGAGATCTGGGAAGACATCGGTCCGCTGCTGGCCCAGGCGAGTGGCGGCGATCAGGGGACGTATGTCGAGGCGCAGCTGTTGATCATGGAGCGCAACGGCTTTCCCGAGGAGACGTATTACACCTTTTCGTACAGTCCCATTCCTGACGATGACGGCTCGCCCGGTGGCATCTTCTGCGCCAACACCGACGACACGCAGCGGGTGATCAGCGAGCGCCAGCTGTCGCTGTTGCGTGAGCTCGCCAATGCAGCGGCAGCAGCCCGCAGTGTCGAGCAGGCCTGCGCGAGCTGTGCACGTGCCGTGGCGCAGGAGCCGCGCGATCTTCCGTTCGTGATGATCTATATGATCGATCCGACCGGTGACACTGCGCGGCTCCAGGCGCTGACCGGCATCGATCATGATCACCCCGCGGTCCAACCGGTTCTCTCGATCGAAGCGGGAGGAAAGTGGCCGCTGGCAGAGGCGCTGCAGCAGCAGGCCTCGGTGCTGGTTCGCGATCTGCCGCGGCTGTTCAACGTCGACTTTCCCAGCGGAGGATGGCGCCAACCGCCAAAGCAGGCCGTCGTGATCCCGATCCCTGCTTCCGGTGAGACGGGCCAGGGCGGCTTCGTCATCGCGGGCCTCAATCCGTTTCGTCTGTACGGTGAGAGCTATGCCCGCTTCCTGAATCTCGTGGCCGGCCAGATTGCTGCTGCGGTCAGCAATGGCGGCGCCTATGAGGCGGAACGGCGCCGCACCGAGGCTCTGGCGGAAGTCGACCGCGCCAAGACGACGTTCTTCTCCAACATCAGCCACGAGTTTCGAACCCCGCTGACGCTGATGTTGAGCCCGCTGGAAGACATGCTCGCTCAAGACGACGCCGAGCTCGGCTCCGAAGAGCGGTCTGTCATGAACGTGATTCACCGCAATGGAATCCGTCTCTTGAAGCTGGTGAACACGCTTCTGGACTTCTCCAGGATCGAGGCCGGCCGCATGACCGCGAGCTTCGAGCCGGTGGATCTCGCGACATTCACCACGGAGCTCGTTTCCAATTTTCGATCGGCGACGGATCGCGCCGGCCTGCGGCTCGTCATCGACGCTGCGCCTCTATCCGCGCCTGTCCATGTCGATCGTGACATGTGGGAGAAGATCGTTCTCAACCTGATGTCGAACGCGTTCAAGTTCACCTTCGACGGAGAAATCGCGGTCTCCATCGGTTTGGCAGCGGACCGGCGCCATGCCGAACTGAAGGTCCGCGATACCGGGACCGGGATTCCGTCGGGCGAACTGCCGCATCTGTTCGAGCGGTTTCGTCGCGTCGAGGGTGCGCGCGGGAGATCCTATGAGGGCAGCGGCATCGGTCTCGCCTTGGTCCAGGAACTGGTGAAGCTTCATGGCGGCGAGATCACGGCCGAGAGCGAACTCGGCCGCGGTTCGGCTTTCGCCGTGCGGATCCCGCTCGGCTCGGCGCATCTGCCACCGGGCCAGCTCGGAACGTCACGGACGCCGGTCGCGACCAACATGAGGGCTCAGGCCTATATCGACGAGGCGCTGGGCTGGCTGAAGGGAGATACCCCCCTCGAAGCACCGCACCCGTCGTCACCGGATGACCTCGGACTGCACGCCTCCGCTGCATCCGGTCGGGACCGCGTGGTGCTTGCGGACGACAATCCCGACATGCGCGACTATGTAAGCCGTCTGCTCGGCCAGGACTACGACGTGGAAGCGGTCGCCGACGGCAACGCTGCCTTGGACGCGGTGCGACGGCGTCGCCCCGACCTTGTATTGACCGACGTGATGATGCCGCAGCTCGACGGATTTGGCCTCCTGAGGGCGCTGCGTGACGATGCGCAGCTGCGGGATATTCCCGTGGTGATATTGTCGGCGCGCGCCGGCGAGGAGGCGAAGGTCGAGGGCCTCGATGCGGGCGCCAGCGACTATCTCAGCAAGCCCTTCAGCGCCCGCGAACTGCTCGCCCGGGTGCGGGCCAATATCGATCTTGCACGGATGCGGCGTGAGGCCGAGACCACGCTGCGCGATCTGAACGAGCGACTGGAGGCGCAGGTCTCCGAGCGGACGGCAGAGCTGCAGGCCAAGGAAGCGCGGCTTCGGACAATTTTCGAGGCGAGCTATACGTTTCAAGCGCTGCTGTCGAGCGACGGCGTGCTTCTGGACGCCAATGCGACTTCGCTCGAGGCGATCGCGGCGCCGCTGAATGAGGTCGCGGGGCAGCCATTCTGGGAGACGCCGTGGTTCACCGGGACACCAGGGATGCCCGAGGTGATCAGATCGCTCGTCGATGCCGTTGCGCGTGGCGAGGTCGCGCGCCAGGAAGTTCAGCTCGACCTTCCGGTCGGCGGCCTGCGGTGGTTCGACTTCCAGATGCGGCCGGTGCGCGACGAGTCGGGGCTGGTCGCTGCCATCGTGCCCGAGGCGGTCGAGCTGACCGAGCGGCGAAGGGCGGAGGAAGCGTTCCGCCAGGCGCAGAAAATGGAGGCGATCGGCCAGCTGACCGGCGGCGTCGCGCACGACTTCAACAATCTACTGACCGTCATCAGATCGTCGGCCGATCTCCTGCGCCGGCGCCAACTGTCGCCGGAACGAATGCGGCGCTATGTGGATGCCATCTCGGACACGGCCGATCGAGCGGCCAAGCTGACGGGCCAGTTGCTCGCGTTTGCGCGCCGCACGCCGATGGAACGCCGCGTCTTCGATGCGGCCAGACACATCGAGCAGATCGAGGAGATGCTTCAGACCGTGCTCGGCGCGCCTGCCGAGATCCAGCTCGAGCTGCGGGCGCGACCGCTGCCGGTCGACGTCGACGTCAATCAGTTCGAGACCGCGCTCGTGAACCTCGTCGCCAATGCACGCGACGCCATGACCGGCCGGGGAGTTCTGATCATTCGCGGCGAACGTGTTCAGCACGACGGCTCCGCAGGACCGCAGCCATTCGTGTCGATCGCGGTGAGTGACACCGGATGCGGCATTTCGCCCGATCAGATCAACCGAATCTTCGAGCCGTTCTTCACGACCAAGGGTGTTGGCCGCGGTACAGGCCTCGGCCTGTCGCAGGTCTATGGGTTCGTCCATCAGTCTGGCGGCCGGGTTGTGGCCGAGAGCGAGGTCGGCAAGGGAACGACGCTGACCTTGTTGCTTCCTCTGACTCAGAAGCCGCTCGGGCCGCAGGAGCGGACCGACCGAGGCCCCGAACTGCTCGCGGAGCGCTGGAACATCCTCGTCGTCGAGGACAACCCTGAGATCGGAGAGTTCTCCACCCAGCTGCTCCAGGACCTCGGCTATCGAACCGTTCTGGCGCGCAGCGGCACCGATGCGCTGCGCATGATCGATGAGCATCCCGATGGCTTCGATCTCGTGCTGAGCGACGTCGTGATGCCCGGTATGGATGGCGTGACCTTGGGGCGGGAGATCCGCCGGCGGCTTCCCACGATCCCGATCGTGCTCAACAGCGGCTACAGCCATGCGCTCGCCGACGGCGATCGCCATGGTTTCAGCCTGATCCAAAAGCCCTATTCGGTGGACGAGCTGTCACGCGTTCTGCGCCAGGTGATGGCCGCGAAGCTGGCGTCCAGGCCGATGCCGTCCGAGTGAAGTCGCGCAGCAGCTTTCCCCGCCGTTCGATGTCGCGCCCTCATCCCGCACTTGAAGCTGCAGTTCTCTCCGGAGTAGTTTGAGGCAGGGTGGGAGGCCGTCCACATGACACATGACGCGTTGTCGTTGCGCGATGGCATGGCGCCACGGGCACCACGGTTGCCGTTTGCCCTGGTCATGTTGGCGATGCTGGCGACCAGCGGCAGCGCCGCCGCACGGAATGAGAAGACCGATGATGAGACGGACGAGCCGCCGCCGTCCGGCATCGCCAACGTCTATATCGACTTCCGGACCAACTATGCCTATGTGCCCGGAGGGACCTTGTCGACAGGCCTCGGCGATACGTCGCTGTTCGGAACGTTGTCGCAGATTGCGACCTTGCGGAAATTGCTCGATCGCCCCGCGTTGCCCGGGCGGCCGCAATTGTCGGCTCCGACCAACCAGGGCATCGGCGTCGACGTTCCGCTCACGGTCGATCTCGGCGACTCGCTGTCGCTCTATGGCGGCTTCACCGGCAGCACGTCCTACAACGGCCTGTCCGGATGGTCCGATGTCGCCGTGACGAGCTGGTTCCTCGGCTTCCAGGCCGACGTCTATCAGCAGAACGGCGGCGCCTTTCCAACCCTGACGCTGCAGTCGACATTGACCCGGTCGGTGCCAGACGCGCCTTTGGCGACCACCTCGGTGAACACGGTCGTCGAGGCCAAATACGCGCTCGACCCGGACGAGATGCGAGGCTGGCTCGCCGGCGTTCAATATACCCATGTCGAGGTCGATTCGGCCTTCGCGCGTGTCGGGAGCACGACGGCCGGCTATGTCGGCGGTTTCTATCAGTGGGACAACAATTGGAAGGTTACCGCGCGAGCAGGCATCCAGTCGTTCGGCGGTGCGCAGCTGCTCGCCGTCACGCCGATCGCGTCCTACACGCAGCCGCTGATCAGGCTGGATCTCGATCGCATGGATGACGACGACAACCGCCTGTTCGGCGTCACGGCGCAGATCGCCTGGGCGCCTAAGCCGGTCTATCAGCTGACCGTGAGGACACCGCTCTACGCGATCAAGAACTGACAGCTGATAAAGCG
Organism: Bradyrhizobium sp.; assembly: GCA_049802835.1. Taxonomy (GTDB): domain Bacteria; phylum Pseudomonadota; class Alphaproteobacteria; order Rhizobiales; family Xanthobacteraceae; genus Bradyrhizobium. The sequence continues at coordinate 6,995 of JBARNF010000118.1, read as the reverse complement.
CGTATCCCGTCAGCGCATGCTGACGAACTTGCCCCATAGGCCTGCGAGCACTGCTCCCGTGATCATGTAGTGCGGCTTGTCGCAGAACAGGCTGCCGTATTGGCAGACGTCCGCACCGACCGATCCGAGCTGATGCTGGCCGGCGGCAAAGAACAACGCAGACAATGCGGCCAGGATGACGGCAACGGCGTACATCAGACGACATCCTCCCTTCGCCATGCGATGCCCGTCCATGTTGCGCAGGACCACGACAGAACGTCGTTGCGCTTGACACGTCGGGCAAATCAGGTGCATTTTGCCACCATCGAAGAAATCATAGAGCCCGCGCCGCGAATTCGGCAGCGGGCTTTTTGTTTGCACGGACAGGAACTCCAACGGCGGTTATTGAAATCGCAAAACCTGACAGCCGCATTTCGATCAAATTTGACACGTCGGGCAAATCACCGGCATGATGTCATTGTCGGATTTTCGGAAATTCGAGATCAGGCCGCCGCGGCGCGTCGCCCGCGGGCTTTTGTTTGGCGATATCGTTTGTTGCCGAACCCTTTGTGTCTGCTCCTCAATCATCTGAGGTCATCGATCGACAGCGCGTGTCAAACACGCCCTCGCATCGCGGCCGTTTGGATACTGGCCGTCTCGCGCGAACGGGGCGGTCCGCAGGTGTGGCGACCGTCGCCACGCCTGCCGCGGCCCCTCGATGGGAGGGATAGGGTTCGCGCCCGAAACGATCGCGTTGGCCGCGATCTGCCGCGCTTTTTCTTTCTCATCGATCAGGAGAAGATGATGACTGCCTATCTGATCTCGCTCGCCTTGCTCGGTCTTGTGATCGTGGCGGCCGCCGATGCGCAGGCGTGAACGCGCCAATTGACTTCACAGTCCATCATTCCGGAAGCCGCCATGTCGAAATCGATCACTGAAATCCGCTCCATCGCGCGAAGCCACACCAAGACGGCGATCAATGCGCTGGTCGGCGTGATGCGGTCGCCGAAGGCGACGCACGCCGCTCGCGTGTCCGCCGCCAACGCCATCCTCGATCGTGGCTGGGGCAAGCCGTCGCAGGCGCTGCAGAATGGCGATGACGGCGCACTCGAGCTGATCCACCGGATCGAGCGCGTGATCGTGCATCCGGATGGACCGGATGAGGAGCAGGAGGACGAGTGACGTCGAATGCCGCGGGTGGTGTAACGGCTCGCATCACCGGTTGGTGCAAGAAACGGCACGAAAATCGACAATGCGGGAGATCGTGTTCTTGATTTGTCCTGCGTGTTGTCTATGCTACATCGACTTGTCTGGAGGGATGCCGTGCGATTGAACAGAGGTGGACTTGTAGCTTGTGCGGTCTATACCCTGTGGTTTGCGGGGTTCTTCGCTTCCTCGTTTGCCACAGACGTGAAGACAGGCGCATTGCTCACGTCCGTTTCGATCTTTCCGGCGGCTCTTTTTTGGTCGGTCTTATCCGCCGCGATCGGCAGCGGTGATTTTCCATTCCCGGTGGACTCCTGGCTCAACAGTATTCCTGCCTACTACCTCGAGTCTCTCGTTCTCATTTATCTCGTAGGATGGGCCGCGAGTACGCGCACGGCGGCAACACGTCAGCTCCGCAGGGGAGGGCCCGAGACGCCGGAACTCGACAGAGCCGTCCAGCGCCCGGTCTCTCTTGACCATCGAGACGATTGAGATGCCCTTGGGGCAATCGATCCGCAATTCGATGAAACATCTGTCGCAGCGCTGGGCGACGCGCCGGCTGGGAAGTCGGGCGTGTCGTGTCGTCGCCGCGCGCACCGGAGCCCGCTGGGCGACGGACTAAGCATCATTCTCATGGGCAGAGCCGGGTGGGGGCAACTTCCCTGCGCGTCAGCACGGCTGTCCAGCCAACGTCCCGACCGAACATGCGGTCTGCTGCGCGACCGCTCGGTCGACGACGCGAAGGATCTTATCGCCGATCCTACACGTAAATGAATATGGGGTAGAAGACATATGGCCTCTCGGTACTCGCTGACGCTCCAGATCAATCCCGGCTTTCCAGGACACGCCGCAGTCGTCGTCAATGAGCCTGGACGGCAGACCTTTGCGGGATTCGGACCCAAGACCCATGGCGCACCTTGGAGCAAAGGAAAATTCGACGTCCATACGCTTCCTACCGGCGAGACGCCGCCTCCCGACTTCTCGAGCGTCATTGGAGACGGACACTATCAGTCGTTCACCCTCCCGGTCACTCGGGAGCAAGCGGCGAGCGCCTTGGCCGAGATCGGGCAGCTTCGCAGCGCTGGCGAACGCTACAACGGGCTCAACAGCTTCAGCCCGAACGTGTGTACGACGATCGTCAATCGGATCATGGAGGCCGCCGGTCTGGGCGGAAACAATCTTCCTCGAGTTCTGCCGTCGGAGAGTGGCGAATACCTGACCGACATAGAGAAGACGCTCGCGGCCAATAGGAAAGCGAAGGTGGCCTTCGACGGTGGCGGCTTCCCTAATGCCATTCCGAAGGCTCTTCGTGACATCCAGAGCGACTATGCGTTCGTCGGCGGTGGCTACGATACACCTTCGGAACGAACCGGCCGCGTTCCCGTCGGCCCACAGGCGTCGGCTGCGGACGAATCGATGCCGCAAGCAGACACGCCGATACGGATAGACGCTGCGCCTGGCCGGTATCTGCGAAGCCGCCGGGCAGATGGTGCCGGACCGATGGCGTTTGACGTTGGTACGAGCCCGGTGCCGTTCGTGCCGCCGGCTCCCCAGGCGCCGCAGATGCGGGCGCAGCCGGAGCCGAATTCCGTGAGCCGCAGCGCACGGCCCGGGATGGATGCGCCATTCCCGCTCTATTCACCGTCGTGGCCGATGTCAGAGGCCAACACGTCGCCCGCGGACATGAATGATTGGTACACGCGCTGGGTCAAACCGCTCGCGCAGCGTTAGTGCGACAGATCGGATCCCTGCATTCCGTTCGAAGCGGTATCGAGCGCGCTGAACCTGCCCGCCGAACTACAGGCCGACTGCTGCGGGGGCTCTCATTGTCCACCCTCAAAATCCCCACCGCCAAAGTGTTCGAGCCGCTGCTGGCACCGGCGCGCTACAAGGGCGCGTTCGGCGGCCGCGGCTCCGGCAAGTCGCACTTCTTCGGCGAGCTGCTGGTCGAGATGTGCCAGGCCGAGCGCGGCACGCTCGCCGTCTGCATTCGCGAGGCGCAGCGCACGCTGGCGCAATCATCGAAGCGGCTGATCGAGGGCAAGATCGCGTCGCTCGGTCTCGGCCACGGCTTCCGGCCGTTCAGCGACCGGATCGCGACGCCGGGCGATGGGCTCATCATCTTCCGCGGCATGCAGGATCACACCGCGGAATCGATCAAGTCGCTGGAGGGGTTTCGCATCGCATGGATCGACGAAGCGCAGACCTTGAGCGCGCGGTCGCTGTCGCTGCTGCGGCCCACGATTCGCGCGCCTCGCTCCGAGCTGTGGGCGAGCTGGAATCCGCGTCGCAAATCGGATGCCGTCGACGACTTCCTGCGCGGCCGCAAGCCGGACGGCGCCGTCGTGGTCAAGGCGAGCTGGCGCGACAATCCGTGGTTTCCACCTGTTCTGGAAGAAGAGCGGCGGCTCGACCTCGCGCTCTATCCCGATCGCTACGAACACATCTGGGAGGGCGATTACGTGCGCGCATTCGAGGGGGCCTATTTCGCCGATCTTCTGGCGCAGGCCAGGCGCGACGGGCGCATCGGCAAGGTCTCCGCCGATCCGCTGCTGCCCCTGCGCGCTTTCATCGATATCGGCGGTGCGGGCGCTACCGCTGATGCTTTCACGATCTGGATCGTGCAATGGGTCGGCAACGAGATCCGCCTGCTCGACTACTACGAGTCGGTCGGGCAGGTGCTGGCCTTCCACGTCAACTGGCTGCGCGCGCGGGGCTATCAGAACGCGATCCTTTATCTTCCGCATGACGGGCTGGCGGCCAACGCCGTGACCGGCAAACGCTATGCCGACCATCTGCGCGATGCCGGCTTTGCGGTCGAGCCGCCGATCAAGAACCAGGGCAGGGGCGCGGCGATGATGCGCATCGAGGCGCTGCGCCGGCTCGGTCCGCAGCTCTGGTTCAATGAGACGACAACCGAGGCCGGACGCGAGGCGCTCGGCTTCTATCACGAACGCAAGGACGAGACGCGCAACATCGGGCTCGGCCCCGAGCACGATTGGTCATCGCACGCCGCCGACGCGCTGGGTCTGATGGCGATCTGCTACGAGGCGCCGGGGCGCACGGCGAGCTTCAATCGTTTGATCCGATATCAGGATGCGGGGTGGCGGTGAACTTTGTCGGCCGACGCGCCCGATCTTGTGAATGCACAACCAGAAGCTATTGCCGATTTGGAACAAATCGTGTACAGACTTATCAAGTTGCAGACCGGACCAAGGACCTATGACCCCTCACCTGCGCGCAGCCGCCGCCGCACTGGCCTTTTGCGCTTTCACTCTGAACTTCGCTCTCGGTGATCAGTCTCAGATCGACGATACGCCAGACAAGGTTGTGAAGCGGCCTGCCGGATCATTGGGGCCGTGCATGGAGTTCGACCAGATCAAGCTCACGGAGAAGCAGATTATCGGCCTCTTAGCCGCGGCCGATGAGATCGACGACGTCCGAGAGAACAGCGAAGATGGTTTTTACAAGACAGGTCCCGAGACGACGGCCAAATTGGATGCGGTCGCGAGGAAGCACGGCCTGAGCGGATATCTGGAGTTCAAGACGATACGCGCCAACGTCATCCAGGTGTTTTCGGGCTACGACCGGGTGACCAAACGATACGTCGGCCGGGAGCAATTGATCAGAGTACGCGTCGCCCGCGCGAAGGCAGATCGACGCATGTCGGCAAAGGAGAAGGCTGACGAGATCGATTCGCTGGAGGCGCAGCGCCAGTGCACGCTTCCTGCGATCAAGTTCAGGTCCAACATCGATCTCGTTCACAAGAATTACGCGCCTCTCGAATCCAGCAAATTCCAGAGATGACATCAACGCAAGGCTGCTCATGCCGATGGTCCTCTGCCGCCTCGGTGTAAAGATCGCCAGCTCGGCCATGGCTCAGTCATGGCCGCTCGCCATGCTTGAAGTCATGGCGTGCCGACTGAATCCATCCATCTAACGGCATTGCTGCCGATCGGGTCTGCCAGCCAGACTCATCGCCCTCCATGTTGAACGTCGGCCTCGACACGGCATGGGCCTGTCGCTTGGGCCGCATCGACCGGGAGGATGGGCCACGTCCTGGGTCAATGTCTCATGAGCGAATGTCTTGTTAGCTCACGTCTCAACGTGTCCGCGCGCAACGACGCAGAATGACCGCGCCTCGAAGCCTGCCGATCAGTTTCTCCCGAGTGCCCCGCATGGCTCTCCACTCGCGACGCAGTGACAGCTGTCGCAGATCGCCTCGGTGTCATCCGCGCGTCGGGGCACAACATCATGAAAGGAACCAGGGATGTCATGGGAACAAGCCGTGCGTCGCATGCTTCAGCCGGTCACGGACGGATCGAACGTCACTCATTTCTCTCACATGACGAGCCCTCCTGCGCGGAGGTGGCGAGAGAGCTGGGGTAAGTGGCAGGATCACCAGGGAGCAGACGCCAACTACTACGGCGGCCAGACGCTGCCGCTGAACAGAAGCTATCCCGGGCTTCGGTCACCGGTGACGGGCATCGTCACCATGGCAGGAGGGGGAGGGTACGGAACGATTGCCATCCAAGACAAGGAGGGCCTCTCGCATCAGCTTCTTCATACGCATTCCCAGCACGTGCGAGTTGGCGATTCCGTCATGGCCGGCGAGTTGGTCGGGACGATGGGCAACACCGGCGTCGACACGCCTGGAGTCGAAGGTGGGCAATTTCACCTACACTACCAGATCAAGGATCCTCGCGGACGAACGCTCAATCCAGTCGACTACTGGACCGAACAGGGCCCAATTGATCCAGATCCCTATAAGGCTCCTTACTTGGATGAGCAGCGGCAGTACGAGCGTCAGCTGGCCTCGACCGTCGACAGTGTTTTCGGCAACATTCCTTCGTCCGGACCTCGCTATGGGGCGCAGCCAGCCGAGGCATCTCGATCAAGCCCCGAAGCTCCGGCGTCGTCATCCTTGGCGACGCGCCCCACGCGCGTTCTGCGTTCGCGTCGGGCAATCGAACGAGAGGTTGATGCGCCGGCGACTGCGCCGAATGAGTTGGCGTCACCCGATGACGTTCCGTCCTTCGCCGACCGTTTTGGAGGATGGACGTCCGAGGGCGGAGCGAGCGCCCCGATCACACCTGATCGGCGATTCCTCCCGCCACCACGATTGGGGCGACCTCTGGGGATCATTGCTGGGCCACCTGCACCCGACTATCCATTTCCTCCGCCGCACGCCGGAGAGCGCATGCCAAGCTTTGAAGACTGGGCCGCTCTCGGACGCAAGCCGCCGAACTGGGACAAATGACGTGCTTGCTTTCGCGGTCCGGCCCCTGGGGCGCTCTGGGCGCGCCATCATCGACATCGGCGGCGCCGGTGCCACCGCTGATGCTTTCACGATCTGGATCGTGCAATGGGTCGGCAAGGAGATCCGCGTGCTCGACTACTACGAGTGGGTCGGGCAGGTGCTAGCCTTCCACGTCAACTGGCGGCGCGGGCGGGGCTATCAGAATGCGATCCTCTGCCTTCCGCATGAAGTGCTCGGCTTCTATCACGAACGCAAGGACGAAACCCGCAATGTCGGGCTCGGCCCCGAGCACGACTGGTCGTCGCACGCCGCCGACGCACTCGGACTGATGGCGATCTGCTACGAGGCGCCGGGGCGGTTGGCGAGCTTCAACCGTCCGATCCGCTATCAAGATGCCGGGTGGAGATAGGAGCGCGCTGGCATGCAGGGCTCCGAACTCGGGTTAACGGCGGTTTGCGGCTTGTGTGAAGTCTGATTCGCTTGGTGGAGCTGATTCGGAGCTTCTGCCATGAGCGTCACCACCGTCTTTGTTCCCGAGAAGTCGCGCCTG
>JBARNF010000117.1:0-2746 GCA_049802835.1 Bradyrhizobium sp. | reverse complement strand
GGTCGGGCCCGAACCGGTCGGCGAGCGATGACAGGAATTTCAGCCGCTCCGGCTCCTTGGCCCGCTCGAAGGCGGCGAGCAGCGACTGCGCGATCGCGACGCCCGAGGCCTCGCCGCGCCGCGAGAGCAGCGCCTCGCCGAGCAGTTCAAGGTCCGGATCCTCGCCGACGTGGCGAGGCGGCTTGATGCCGAGCACCGATCGTCCGCGCTGGGTCAGCGTGTCGATCAGGCCCTGGAGGAATTCCGGCGCCGACATGCGTCCGGATCGCGTCTCGTTCAGCATGGTCTTAAGGCTCCATGGGCTTATCGGGAGGGGAGACCCATCACCAGGTTCGGCAACCAGGTGGAGATCGAAGGCATCAGGCAGAGCAGGATGACCGCGAACGCCATCAGCAGCACGAATGGCAGCGTGCCCCAGATGACATCCCGCAACGGGATGTCGGGCGCGATGTTCCGGATCACGAAAATGTTCAAGCCCACAGGCGGGTGGATGAGGCCCATCTCCATCACGATGGTCATGACGACGCCGAACCAGATCAGGTCGAATCCCGCGGCCTTGAGCGGCGGCAGGATGATGGGCGCCGTCATCAGGATGATCGAGACCGGCGGCAGGAAGAAGCCGAGCACGACCACCAGCACGAGGATCGCCGCCAGCAGTAGCCATCGCGACAGCTGCATTGCGACGATAGCCTGCGCCGCCCCCTGGCTGATGTGCAGATAGCTCATCACGTAGGAGTAGAGCAGCGACATGCCGATGATCAGCATCAGCATGGTCGATTCCTTCAGCGTCGATTCCAGGATCGGGGCGAGATCGGTCGGCCGCCACACGCCATAGATCAATGCGATCAAGGCGAGCGCCAGGATGCCGCCGAGGCCGGCCGTCTCCGACGGCGTTGCATAGCCGCCATAGAGCGCGATCATGACGCCGCTGAGCAGCACGATGAAGGGCATCACCCGCGGCAGCGCGCCGAACCGCATCGCCATCGTGTAGCGCTCCTGCGACAGGATCGGATGCTGGGCGGGATCGGCATAGACGCGCTTCGCCGCAGCGTATTCAGCCTTGAACCTCGTCACGGCATACGCGGCGAACAGCGCGACCAGCAGCAGTCCCGGACCGATGCCGGCCAGGAACAGCCGTCCGAGCGACTGCTCGGCCGCGACCGCGTAGAGGATCATCGTGATCGAGGGCGGCAGGAGGATGCCGAGCGTGCCGCCGGCGGCGATGACACCTGCGGCGAAGCCGCCGGAATAGCCGCGCTTGCGCATCTCGGGAATGCCGGCCGAGCCGATCGCGGAGCAGGTCGCCGGCGACGAGCCGGCCATGGCCGCGAACAGCGCGCAGGCGAACACGTTGGCGATGCCGAGACCGCCGGGGATGCGGCTCATCCACACGTGCATGGCGCTGTAGAGGTCCTGGCCAGCCTTCGATTTGCCGATCGCCGCGCCCTTGAGGATGAAGAGCGGGATCGCCAGCAGGGTGATCGAGGCCATTTCCTCGTAGACGTTCTGCGTCACGGTATCGAGCGACGCCGCAGGCATGAAGAAGTACATGAAGATGACGGCCACGGTGCCGAGCGCCAGCGCGATCGGCATCCCCGAGGCCATGATCGCCAGCGTCGCGCCGCCATACATCATTCCGACAGCGAGCGTGCTCATTTGCTCCTCCATCCATCGACGTGCGATGCGAGCTGAAGTGCGATCTGCAGGGTCATCAGGCTCATGCCTATGGCCATCAGGCTGTAGGGAATCCACAAAGGCGGGGCCCAGGTCGATCCGGAGACCTGTCCGTCGACCCAGGCTTCATGCAGCAGCGTCCAGGATTTCCAGGCGAAGAAGCAGCAGAACAGCAGGCTCGTCAGGTCGACGAGGAAGGTCCGGATCGCATTGCCGCGCGGTGACAGATAGCCGGTGAGGGCCTCGATGCCGATGTGGCCGCGGGCAGACTGCACGAAGGCAGTCGACATGAAGGTGCTGCCGACCAGCAGGAACACGGCCGCTTCATCCTGCCAGTAGGTCCCGGCATTGAAGAAATAGCGCGACGCGACGCTGTAGCTCAGGATCGCGCTGGCGGCGATCAGGGCAATCGAGCACAGCGCGACGATGGTCCGGTTGAGCAGGGCCATGGCTCGGCTGATCCGCGCTGCGAGAGAGCCGGGCCGCGACGCCGTCACGACGGCGGCGTGGCCGAGATCGACACCATGCGCGCTCATGAGCCGACCTCAGTGGTGCGTCCGATCGGCAGCAGTGCTGGAACCGCAAGGCCAAGCGCCATTGCTTGGCGTCGAGACAGTCTCATTCCATACCTCCCGTCATCTTATTGCATTTTTAATTAACAATATTGCATACAATTTCGATATTGATTGCATGCTGTATCGGTTGTCAAGTGTATGGTATGGAATTCGGCCAACAGGTGTATGCAATGAGCCAGGCCTTTCGACTGAAGCAGGCGATCGAAGATGCTGTGATCGCGGGGGAATTCCTTCCAGGCGACCGGCTGGACGAGGCCTCGCTGGCAGGGCGATTCGGGGTGTCGCGAACGCCGATCCGGGAAGCGCTGCTCCAGCTCGGCTCGGAAGGCTTCATCGACGTGCGTCCGCGCCGCGGCGCCATCGTCAGCGTGCCGTCACCGACCCGGCTGTTCGAGATGTTCGAGACCATGGCCGAGGTCGAGAGCGCCTGCGGGCGGCTCGCGGCGCGCCGGCTGACGCCGGAAAACGACGCGGCGATGGAGGCCGCGCATCGGGCC
>JBARNF010000116.1:0-2353 GCA_049802835.1 Bradyrhizobium sp. | reverse complement strand
CCTTGCGCCTGCGCGGCAGCGGGGCTTGCCGAGGCAAGGACCGCCCCCATGGCCAGCACGACGCCGGCGGCCGGCAAGATTCTGAACACGCTCTTCATTCCAAGTCTCCTGTGAGATTGCGGCCTTAAGCGCAGATTCCTGCTGCACTCAAGGCCGCTGGATAACGCGAATTCCCTGTGCGCCTGCCAGGATGGCCGTGCTGCCAAGGCCGATGAACAGCCCGTGCTCGACCACGCCCGGAATTGCGCTCAAAAGACCCGCCAGACGCGGGGGATTCTCGATCTCCCCAAGGCGGACATCGATAATCCAGTGGCCGCCATCGGTGACGAAAACGTGGCCATCTCCGGCTCCGGCCTTGCGCAGCACCATCTGCCCGGAAACGCCGGCCTGGGCGAACGCCTCGGCCATCGCCCGCTGCGTGGCGGCGAGGCCGAACGGGATCACTTCGACCGGCAGCGGGTAGCGGCCGAGCCGCTCGACCCATTTGGTCTCGTCGGCGATCACGATCATGCGATCGGACGCGCTGGCAACGATCTTCTCGCGCAGCAGCGCCCCGCCGCCGCCCTTGATTAGGTCGAGCGCGAAGTTGATCTCGTCGGCGCCGTCGATCGTCAGGTCGAGATGATCGATGTCGTCGAGCGTGGTCAGCGGCACGCCGCACGCCTCGGCCTGTACCCGCGTGGCCTCCGAGGTCGGCACGCCCACCACTTTCAGGCCGGCGCGGACCTTTTCCCCGAGCAGATCGACGAAATGCTTGGCGGTCGAGCCGGTGCCAAGGCCGAGCTTCATGCCGCTCCGGACCTCCTCCAGCGCGCGCGCCGCCGCCTGCCGTTTCAGTGCATCCATGTCGACCAACGAACCCGCCCCTCGGATCGGGGCCCCCGGAGGACGGGGGCCGAAAACCGGCGCATATCTAGCGGTGTTTTGCCGCGACGAATAGCGGTTGCAGGTCACGAAATCGGACAAAAAGGCGGTGCGGGCCTCTTGCAAGGCCGCGGCGCGGCCGCTAGCGGATACCGATGCGCATCTCCAGCACCATCGTCTTCGATCTCGACGGCACCCTGGTCGACACCGCACCGGACCTCATCAGCGCGCTCAACCACGTCTTGCAGCGCGAAGGCCTGCGGCCGGTGCCGCTGGCCTCGGCCCGCAAGATGATCGGACATGGCGCGCGCAAGCTGATCGAGCGCGGGCTGGAGGCCGAGGGCCGCATCGCCAGTACTGAGGACATCAGCCGCCTCACCACCGATTTCATCGATTTCTACGCCGAGAACATCGCCGTCGAATCGCAGCCCTTCGAGGGGCTGGAGGCCGCGCTCGACGAGCTCGCTTCCCGCGGCTGCCAGTTCGCGGTGTGCACCAACAAGCTGGAATGGCTGTCGAAACGGCTGCTCGACCAGCTCGGCCTGTCGTCCCGTTTCGCGGCGATCTGCGGTGCCGACACCTTCGGCGTCGCCAAGCCGGATCCCGCGATCCTGCGCCAGACCATCGCGCGCGCCGGCGGCGAGATTGGTGCGGCGATCATGGTCGGCGATGCCGGCACCGATGTCGGCGCCGCCCGCCGCGCCGGCGTGCCCGTGATCGGCTGCACCTTTGGCTATACGGACGTGCCGATCGCCGAGCTCAATCCGGACCACCTGATCGACCACATGCGCGAGTTGCCGGCGGCGGTCAGCGCACTCGGTCCGTCGCTGAAGATCGGCTGAATCGCGCCACGTTCTTCCACCGCTCGGAGCGGGCGTCGCGAGCCCAACCGAGATCGCGCAATGTTGCGATCGATCCGCCGTATCGCGCCCTAACTCCCTGACCCCTCATCCGAAATCTGCACCACGATGGGCGTTAACGTTCTGTTGAGAATAGGGTTGACCGCAGTTGCGCCGCTGTTCTGACGCTCTTATGGTCGCCCTGGGATTGCGGCCGATGGCCGCAGGGTTGTGGGGCGGACATCATGATTCGGCGCGTCATCGCAATGGCGGTTGCGGGAGCTGGCCTGGCCGGCTGCTCGTCGTTCTCCATGGACGCCTTCAAGATGGCGCCGACGGAGGTTCCCGTGCAGCTCGACTCGGTCCCGCAAGGCGCCGACGCCAAGACCTCGCTCGGACCGGGCTGCAAGACGCCCTGCTCCGTGTCGGTGCCGGCGCCCGATTCGGGCTTCAGCGTCACCTTCACCATGGACAGATACCAGCCGGCCACGGTGCCGGTGCAGGTGATCCGGAACACCGGCGCTTTCAACAATTCGCCGCCGATCGTGATGGACCCGAATCCGGTGGTCGCGGAGCTGCTGCCGGCGGCAGGAGCGCCGCCGAAAGCCGTCAAGCACATGCGGCCGAAGAAGCCGAAGACCCCCAAGGCC
>JBARNF010000115.1:0-10863 GCA_049802835.1 Bradyrhizobium sp. | reverse complement strand
TCTCCCTGGGGATCGGCTGTCTTGCCCCCATCGCCCGCGCGTGCCGTCAAGCAACGCCTGCGAACTTGACCTCAGCATCGAGAGGCCAGGACCACACGACTTCTCCGTCCGTACCGACTGTGCTCGTCTGGCGCAGCCGTCACGTCCATCGCAGCCCACCTCCACGTTTCGTGACGACGCGTACGTCCCTCTGCACGAGGCGGGTTGCAGGGATAAGAGCATACTTTCTGGAAAAACGAAATAGAAAAGTTTGGGCTGGCTGGAGGCCGGGCCATGACCGCGTTGAGAGAACCGAGGCCAGACTTGAATTTGTCGATGCGATCGCCTTGTCCATGGGCAGGAGAGGAGCGCACCGCCGTCGCCGGGGGAATCGAACGCCCTAACGCAGCGATACGCGCGACCGGTCCTTCAGGATCGCGCATGCCGCCACCGCGATGCGCCTGGCCAGAGTCAACGCGGTCTCCCTGTCCCGGACGTAGAAGATGGCATCGCTGATCAGGCGGTCGTCGAGCCAGCCGCGAAACGCCTGCTCGCTGTCGGCCGTGAACGTTCCCTCTTCATACACGAAGCCGCTCAAGGGACCTTCGATCACGTAGTCGGTGTCGGCCGGATGTTGCGACGGCCTGGCGCATTGCGCCCAGATGCGCCCGTCGTCATCGACGAAGGCGAGCACGCCGTCCTCGCGCTCTTCGAGTCTCATTCGAATCTCCTGCGCGCCGGTTGAAGACGACGAGCCCTCTCCGCGTCATTGCGAGCGCAGCGACGTGTCCGCCGAAGCCCGAAGGGCGTAGGTGGAAGCAATCCAGAGTCGCGGCGCGGAACCATCCCGGATTGCTTCGCAGAGCCTGTCAGCGGGCCGCGCGTTCGCGCGGACCCGTTGGCTCGCAATGACGGAGGAGAGATGGTGCACTCCCTTGTCTGTCCCCCCACTCCGCGTGCCACACGGTCCGGCCACGCGCCCGGATGCCGCGCTAACTCTGCCCCGGACAGTTGATTTCTTTGTAGACGGCGTCGGCGAACGCCTTGATGCCGGTGTTGATGCGCAGCGGCGAGGTCAACGTCTGATAGGTGACGATGCCGCGCGTGATCGACAGCACCTTGTAGCTCTCCGCGATCCTGGTCTTGTAGCATTTGCCGACCTGGATGGCGTCCTCTGTCAGTGGCATGGTCTGTCCCGTCGCGTTGGAGTCCCCGACCTCACATCAAGAATCACGCCAGCGGCGCGGCGTCCGGCGCCGCCCGAGGGGCAGGAGGATCGCGGTCGACCGCCTTGAACGCATCGAGGCCCGCAAACAGCGCATGCTGACCGTCCGTAATGGCCTGCTGGGCATTCTCACCGATGCCGATGACGCCGGGAATATCGGGAAAGGTGACGAGAAAGCCGCCGCCATCCTCGGCACCGAGCTCCGTCACGTCGTAGACATAAGAGTGCGGGTCGATCATCGCACGGCCTCATCCATGTGGTCGATCATCGCAACGAAGGCCCGGATATGCGGCGCCCTGATCTTCGACTTGAGAGGAACGGTCACGCAATGTGGGACCGAGGGATGCAGGAACACCTCGTGGGTGCCGGTGATCTTGCGAAACTTCATCGCATATTGTGACGCAATGATCTCGAGATCGACCGGCTTCCAGTCGCCGCCGGGATTGGCCCGCAATGCATCGATGCGCTGATTCTGCATCCCGCCCTGTCGGCTTTGCGACATTTGGCCGGATGGCGACGCGCCATTGTCCTTCGCGGCGTCTTGCGCGGCGCTGCTGTCGTCGGGATGCACCAGGCGGAGGAACGCCGCGATGAAGTCGCCGACCGTGGCACTTCGATGCGCCAGCCGCCAGTTCTGAGACAGCACGAGCCTGGTCCCGTTCGCGGCATTATGAAGCGCGACGAACTCGTCCATCATGGTCAGGACCCGGACGGCGCTGAGATTGTACGGCTCCTGGGTGAACTTGCGCGTCAGATCGATGCGTTCTTTCCTGAGACCTGCATTCTTGGCGAGCCAATCGGTGATCGTGCCGGCCCAGAACTCCCTGGCGCTTGGTTCAGACATGCTCGGCTCAGACATGGTTGGCTCATACATGGCCCGGCTCCACGCGCGCATCCACGGAGCGGCAGCCGACGCGCGGAGCCGATCAACGACGCAAACAACCATCCGCGGAACGCCGTCCGCGAGGTGCCATACAAGCCGCATGCCACGGCAGGCCCACGCGCCCGCCTGCACGGCTCGGCGTCTCCCCCGATGGGCGCGAATCTCCAAATGATCTCGATCTGCGATCTGCGCCGTTGGCTATCTGGTGCTCTGTCGGGGATCGGCGGACGCAGCTGTGACGGCTGCGCGACCGCTCGCGCAGGCGGCACATTCAGGATCGATCACGAGCGATCAATCCGCCGACCTCACCACACCGGGCCACCCCACAGGCCACCACCCCAGGGGCCGCCGCCCCATCCACCGTAATGGCGATGGCGCCAATACGGCCGGCCATAGTAGGGACCGTAGCCGACGCCGACATAGCCGTAAGGATATCCCCCACCATAATAGTAGGGATCGTCATAGTAATAAGGCGTTGCCGCAGCTGCGATGCCTGCCCCCAGCAGGGCGCCGGCTGCAAGTGCACCGCCACCCCAGCCGCCACCGCGCCAGCCACCGCCATGCCAACCACCGCCATGCCAGCCGCCACCATGCCAGCCGCCCCCGAAGCCACGGCCGCCGTAGCGAACCTGAATGGTGCTGAGCGGGGCCGCGTCGGGTTTCGCAGCGGCCGACAGCGCAGTGACGGGGGCAGACGAGGCCGGGGCGCTCGCCCCAGCCAGCAGCGCGCCCGACAGGGCAACCGCCGCAACGTAGTTCAAGCTTCGCATCGCAAGACTCCTTGACCAAGGTCATCACGCATGACTGCTCGCCATCGTGATCGGGCGCAGTCCTCCGCCGCGACAGCGACGGCGTCGAGCACGTGAGTTGCTCGACGCTACGAACCGTTGGTCGGCGTGCCCGTTCCTATCGATCGCATCCGTCGGCGGAAGCCCGCCGCACCGCAACATTGCGCTGAAGCTCACCTTGCGCCTATAGTTGCATGACTGAGAGACGCTTTGGCTCATTCATACCGGCCTGCAGCTGTGAATTATACGCACGACATTTTCATCAGTTACCGCCGCCATCCCGAAACGCTCGCCTGGATCAAGCAGCATTTCCTGCCGCTGCTGACGCTGCGGGTGGATATGGAGCTGGGCCGCGCCCCAACCGTGTTCATCGACGAACAGGTCGAGACCGGCACCTCCTGGCCCCAGGCGCTGGGAACCGCCTTGGGCTGCTCGCGAACTCTGATTGCGCTGTGGACCGGCAACTATCTGTCGAGCGCGTGGTGCTCGACAGAGCTCAGCCACATGGTGGCGCGCGAGAAGGAGGCGCAATTGCGCACCGCGCAACGCCCGCATGGCGTCGTGATCCCGGCGTTCATCCATGACGGCAACCGGTTTCCTGCCGAGTTGGGCTACATGCAGCGCTTCGAAATCCAGCAGTGCTTCAACGTCAGGATGGCGTCCAACAGTCCTCGCGCCGAAGAGCTCGACGCCGTGCTGACCGCACAGGCGCCGGCAATCGCTGCCTGCATCGAGCATGCGCCGACGTTTCGCAGAGCCTGGCCGCGGGAAGCTGCCGAAGAGATGTACGAACGATTTCATCAGAAGGTCGGGCCGGTGCAGACCACCGTGCCGCGGTTCACCGCGCCATGAGCAGCATCGTCACCTTCTATTCCTACAAGGGCGGCGTCGGCCGCAGCATGGCGCTGGCCAACATCGCGGTGCTGCTGGCGCGGCGCGGCCTGAAGGTGCTCGCCGTCGACTGGGATCTCGAAGCCCCCGGACTGGAGCGCTATTTCAGCTATTTCGAGATGACGGGCAAAGGAACCGGCCTGCTGCGCATGCTGGTCGAGGCGCGCGAGACCGGAAAGATCGACGACAGCGCCTGCACGCTCGCGGTGCACTGCGGCGGCTCGCATCCCCTGACCTTGCTGCCGAGCGGGCGCGAGCAGGACGAATCCTATTCCGCCAACCTCGAATCGTTCGACTGGGGCAAATTCTTCGCACATGGCGGCGGCGAGATGTTCGAGCAGCTGCGCAGCCGCTGGCGCAGCGAATACGACATCGTCCTGATCGACAGCCGCACCGGGCTCAGTGACACCGGCGGCATCTGCACCATCCAGCTGCCCGACGTCGTGGTGGCGATGTTCACGGCCAACCATCAGAGCCTTTACGGTGTGCGCGACGTGATGCGGCTGGCGCAGCGCGCCCGGCAATCGCTCGCCTATGACCGCATGCCGCTGTCGATCCTGCCCTTGCCGTCGCGCTGGGGCGTGCAGGAATTCCAGGAGACCCAGGTCTGGCTCGACCGTGTCGTCGAGGGCGTCCGGGAGTTCTATGCCGACTGGCTGCCGGTCTCGATCAGCCCGCGCCAGGTGGTCGAGACGATCAAGATCCCGCACCACTCCTATTTCGGCTTCGGCGAGCGGCTGGCCGTGCAGGAGCAAGGCACCAGCGATCCGACCGGCATGGGCTTCGTCTACGACAAGGTCGCGGCCTTCCTGGCCAGCGACCTGCAGGACATCAAGGCATTGACCGGGATCGACCCCACGGTTCCGGAGACCGCACGGCCACCGATCGTCCGCAAGCGTCATTCGCAGGTTTCCACGTCTCTTCTCCAGGATTTCGACGCCTACGACGTGTTCGTCAGCCACGATCGCTCGTCGACCGAGGCCGCAATCGAAATCACGGACGCCTTGAAACGCGAATTGACTTCAATGCGCAGTGAAGAGACTCGCCTGTATCTCGACGTCAGCGAAGTCGTCGCTGGAGATCACTGGCAAGATGAGATCCGCGATGCGGTCTCGCGTTCCAAGATCATGCTCATGCTCGTTACGCCGCGATATCTGGAGTCCGACATCGCGGTGAAAGAGCTCAATAGATTCCTGGAGCGGAGCAGCGCCCAGAGCGATGCGCCCGTACTGCCGGTATTGTTGGCAGGTGATCCCATGAAGCTGTCGAAATTGGTTGGCGACCACGTCATCATCGACGCAAGGGACGCCGCCTTGTTGAGAACGTCGAAGTCTGCATCAGGACGCAGGCCGGCCAGTTGGCACGCAACGATTCACCTGATCGCCAATTTGTTGCGCGAGATGATCGACGACACGCCTCGCCGCCTAGCACCGCAGAGTTTTGCCTGATCACTTGCGGCGCCTGAGCCCCTGATCCCAAAGGCATCGGCATCGTCGATGCCGCAACATCCCTCACCCCCGCCGCTTGCGGCCCTGCCCGGCTGCGGCCTGCTTGCGCAAGCCCTCGGCGGCGCCGGCCACCACCTCCGAGATCTCCAGCAGCTGCTTGGCGAGCGGGCTGGTCTTGCGCCAGACCATGCCGATGGAGCGCTGCGGCTGCGGCTCGGCGAAGCGCGCCAGCGACACCGCGGCCGAGCGGGTCTCGACACCGACGGCCATTTCCGGAATCAAGGTCACGCCCATGCCGGCGCTGACCATCTGCACCAGGGTCGACAGCGAGCTCGCATCGAGCATCTCGCGGGGCGCCTGCATGTTGCAGAACGTCAGCGCCTGATCGCGGAAGCAGTGCCCCTCCTCCAGCAGCAGCAGCCGCATCTCGCGCAGCATCTCGCTGCTCGGCACATCGGCGCCTTCATATTCGGGGGGGCGCACCAGCAGGAAATTCTCCGAGAACAGCGCGACCTCGGTCAGCGACGGCTCGGAGACCGGAAGTGCGACGATCGCAGCATCGAGCCGGCCCTCGACCAGTTCCTCGATCAGTTTCGGCGTCTTGGATTCGCGCACGTGGATGTCGATCTCGGGATGCTTGCGCGTCAGGTTGCCGATCACCTTGGGCAGCAGATAGGGCGCAACCGTCGGAATCATGCCGAGACGGAGCCGGCCGGTCAGCTTGTCACGCGAGGCGCGGGCGAAATCACCGAGTTCGTCGACCGAGCGCAGGATGTCGCGCACGCGCGCGGCAAGCTGCTCGCCGAACCGCGTCAGCACCACCTGCCGCGCGTTGCGCTCCAACAGCACGCCGCCGAGCGCCTCCTCCATCTCCTTGATCTGCATCGACAGCGCCGGCTGCGAGATCGAGCAGGATTCGGCGGCGCGGCCAAAATGGCCGAGACGCGCCAGCGCATCGAAATAGCGAAGCTGCCGCATCGTCAGGTGTATCATCAGATAATCTTATCGTGACAATCACCAAAGTCAATTTCCCCTGATCGACCTGGCCGCGTAGGGTCCCGGCTCCCACCCCAGGGGGGAACCATGACGATCACGTCAGGAGAGAAACATGGATGACGTCAGCAAGTGCCCGTTTTCGGGCGGCTTGAAGGGATTTTCGAACAAGGATTGGTGGCCGAACCAGCTCAACCTGTCGATCCTGCATCAGCACTCGAAGCTTTCCGATCCGCTCGGCGAGGCGTTCGATTATACCAAGGAATTCAAGAGCCTCGATCTCGACGCGCTGGTCAAGGACCTGCACGCGCTGATGACGGATTCGCAGGAATGGTGGCCGGCCGATTTCGGTCATTACGGTCCGCTGTTCATCCGCATGGCCTGGCACGCCGCCGGCACCTACCGCATCGGTGACGGCCGCGGCGGCGCTGGCGCCGGGCAGCAGCGCTTCGCGCCGCTCAACAGCTGGCCCGACAACGCCAACCTCGACAAGGCGCGCCGCCTGCTGTGGCCGATCAAGCAGAAATACGGCCAGAAGATCTCCTGGGCCGACCTGTTCGTGCTGACCGGCAACGTCGCGCTGGAATCGATGGGCTTCAAGACCTTCGGCTTCGGCGGCGGCCGCGCCGACACCTGGGAGCCTGAGCAGGACATCTATTGGGGCCCAGAAGGCAAGTGGCTCGCCGACGAGCGCTACAGCGGCGATCGCGAGCTCGCCGGCTCACTGGCTGCCGTGCAGATGGGCCTCATCTACGTCAACCCGGAAGGCCCGAACGGCAACCCCGATCCGCTGGCTTCCGCGCGCGATATTCGCGAGACCTTCGCCCGCATGGCGATGGACGACGAAGAGACCGTGGCGCTGATCGCCGGCGGTCACACCTTCGGCAAGACCCACGGCGCCGGTGATGCGTCGCTGGTCGGAGCCGAGCCGGAAGCCGCCGACATCGCGCAGCAGGGTCTCGGCTGGGCGAGCAAATATGCGTCCGGCAAGGGTGGCGACGCCATCACCTCGGGTCTCGAGGTGATCTGGACCACGACGCCGACCAAATGGAGCAACAACTTCTTCTGGAACCTGTTCGGCTACGAATGGGAGCTGACCAAGAGCCCGGCCGGCGCGCATCAGTGGAAGCCGAAGCATGGCGCCGGCGCCAACACCGTGCCGGATGCGCATGATCCGTCCAAGCGTCACACGCCGTCGATGCTGACCACCGACCTCGCGCTGCGCTATGACCCGGCCTACGAGAAGATCTCGCGCCGCTTCCTGGAGAACCCGGATCAGTTCGCCGACGCCTTCGCCCGCGCCTGGTTCAAGCTGACCCATCGCGACATGGGTCCGAAGGTGCGCTATCTCGGCCCGCTGGTGCCGAAGGAGGAGCTGATCTGGCAGGATCCGCTGCCGCCGGTCGATCACCCCGTGGTCGACGACAAGGACGTCGCGGCACTCAAGGCGAAGATCCTCGCCTCGGGCCTGACGGTCTCGCAGCTGGTCGCGGCGGCCTGGGCCTCGGCCTCGACCTTCCGCGGCTCGGACAAGCGGGGCGGCGCCAATGGCGCGCGCATCCGTCTGGCTCCGCAGAAGGACTGGGCGGTCAACAATCCGGCCGAACTCGCCAAGGTGCTCTCGTCGCTCGAAGGCATCCAGAAGGAGTTCAACGCGGCAGCCGCCGGCGGCAAGAAGATCTCGCTCGCCGACCTGATCGTGCTGGCCGGCAATGCCGGCGTCGAGGCGGCGGCCAAGAAGGCCGGCGTCGAGGTGACCGTGCCATTCGCGCCCGGCCGCACCGATGCCTCGCAGGAGCAGACCGACGTCGAGTCGTTCTCGGTGCTCGAACCGACCCATGACGGCTTCCGCAACTACATCAGCGGCAAGCAGTTTCTGTCGGCCGAGGAGCTGCTGGTCGACAAGGCCCAGCTGCTGACGCTGAGCGCGCCGGAGCTGACCGTGCTGGTCGGCGGCCTGCGCGTGCTCGGCGCCAACGCCAACGGCTCCAAGCATGGCGTGTTTACCGCGCAGACGGAGACGCTCACGAACGACTTCTTCGCCAACCTGCTCGACATGGGCGTCGTATGGCGGCCGGTCGATCAGGGCGAGCACACCTTCGAGGGCCGCGACCGCAAGTCCGGCGCGATCAAGTGGACGGCCACCCGCGCCGACCTGATCTTCGGCTCGCACGCGCAATTGCGTGCGCTCGCCGAAGTCTATGCGAGCTCGGACGCCAAGCAGAAGTTCGTCAAGGACTTCGTCGCCGCCTGGACCAAGGTGATGAACCTCGACCGCTTCGAGCTGAAGGCCTGAGGCGATCAGCTGACTGAGTAAAAGGAAGCGGCGCTTCAGTGATGAAGCGCCGCTTTTTTTGTTTGCAGACGTTTTGTTGGTGGTGCGAGCGTATCACCGCTCCGCCGCGGAGCCGCCGCCGTCGATCTGGCGGCCCATCAGCGCGATCGCCTTCTGATAGACGCCGGCCGCGTTCCAGGCCTCGATGGCGGCGAAGTTCGGCTCGCCCGGCTGATAGCCGGCCCCCGCCTTCCAGCCATTGGCGCGCAGGAAATTCGCGGTCGAGGCCAGCGCGTTGGCGGCGACGTCGAGATTGCCGATGCCGTAGGCGAGGATGTTCTTCGGCATGAACTGGGTCTGTCCGACCTCGCCATGCATCGAGCCGCGGGTCGAGCCCGACAGCACGCCGCGATCGATCAGCTTGAGCGCGGCATAGAGCTGCTCGGTGAAGAACTCCGGACGGCGGCAGTCATAGGCGAGCGTCGCGATCGACGACAGCATGTGCTGGTTGCCGCGCTGGCTGCCGAAGCCGCTCTCCATGCCCCAGATCGCGATCAAGGGCCCTGGCGGAACGCCATAGCGCTGCTCGATCGAGGCGAACATCGCGGCCTGCGACTGCTTGAGCTGGCGTCCGCGCGCCACGATCGCCGCTGCGCCGCGCTTGGCGAGGAACTGATCGAGCGACAGGCCGAAGCTGCGCTGGCCGCGGTCGGCGGCAATCGTTGCCGAGGCGTAGTTGGTCTGCATCAGGGCCGCGACCGCGGTGCCGCCTACTCCCTTGGTACGGGCCTCCTCGCCGAACTCGCGCTTCCACGCCTCGAAGCCCGCGGGCGAGCTGCCGCACTGCGCCGCCTGGGCTCCGCCCAGGCCTGCAAGCAGCATCATTGCAGTCAAGGCCGTTCTGATCATGGCTTGGCCCTTGGTCATTCCGCCGTCCTCTCCTCCTGCATGGCGCTCACGACATCCCTGAGCGGCTCATGAATCTGCGACCGCGCCTTGCGGATTCTGCATCGGCTGCGCGTGCCGCGCTGGTTGAACGGCCGCGAACCTACCGGAAACGGCAACGAAGTCATAGCCGCCGGCGCCGCCCCAAGGCCGGCAGGTTCCATCACCGGCTGCGACGCGCGATCCCCGGTCGCATCAGCCACTCCCGCGCGCCGATCGGAGCGCGGCTCCGGGAATCGTGATGAGGCCGGCGAGGGGTCGGACGTTTCGGAGCTTGATCACCCGCAGAGACAATACTAAACGGTATCGTTCTTTTAAGTATGGAGAGTGAGACGTGCGACCTTGTCCGAGGCGAGCGGGCGGCGTGACCGCCGCGGCCTGCACGCTTGCCCTCCTGCTCTCGGCCTGCGCATCCGTTCAGCGCGCAACCTATTCGGCCGATGACGCCAAGCGGGCCACGATCGACGGCTTCGGCTCCGTACGCATGTGGGCCGACGCGCCCGCCTCGAGCTTCGACGTTTCGTCGTTCAAGCCGAGACCACAGCCGAACCGGCCGTTCGCCTATCTTGCCATTTCCGGAGGCGGCGGCGACGGTGCGTTCGGCGCCGGCATTCTCAACGGCTGGAGCGAAAGCGGCGCGCGCCCGGAATTCACGATCGTGTCGGGGGTCAGCACCGGCGCGCTGATCGCCCCTTTCGCCTTCCTCGGGCCGGCCTACGATCCGACCCTGAAGGAGATGTATACGAGCGGGCTCGCCAGCTCGTTCGCCGCCTCTCCCAACGCCCTGCGTGCCGTGTTCGGCTCATCGGTCTTCGACGGCCAGCCGCTGCGCGAAGCAATCAGCCATTATACGACGCCGGAGCTGCTGGAGGCGATCGCCAGAGAACACGCCAAGGGGCGCCGGCTCTTCGTCGTGACCACGGATCTGGACGCAGCCCGTCCTGTGCTGTGGAACATGGGCGAGATCGCCTCGGCGCGGACGCCACGTGCGCTTGCGTTGTTCCGGCAGGTGCTCACCGCGTCGGCCAGCGTTCCCGTCGCGTTTCCGCCGTCGCTGATCGCCGCCTCCGCGGACGGCAAACCCATCGAGGAGATGCATGTCGACGGCGGCGTCTCCACGCAGGTCTTCACCTTCCCGGACCGTCTGCTGATGCAGCCTGGTTCATCGCGCCGCATGGCGTCGTCGGAACCGGCGGTCTATGTCATCATGAATGGCAGGATCTCGACCGAGTTCCAGCCGGTCGAGAACAGCGCCAAGGCGATCGCGATCCGCTCGCTGGGGATGAAGAGCAAGCGCGAGATCCAGAGCTATCTGACGGCGACCTACCAGTTTGCCAAGCATAACGGGCTGGCCTTCAACATGACGGCGATCGATCCCTCCATTCCCGAGGGCCAGGGGGTAGGCTTCGACACCGACTACATGCGCTCGCTCTATG
>JBARNF010000114.1:0-2485 GCA_049802835.1 Bradyrhizobium sp. | reverse complement strand
GGGCTCGATGTCGACCTGGATGAACTTCTTGGGAGAATCGCCCCAGCTCTTGCCCTTGCCGTGCGACAGCAGCCAGTTGAGGCGGGCGCCGATCAGCATGACGACGTCGGAATCCTTCAGCACCGTCGAGCGCGCCGCGCCCGCGCATTGCGGATGCAGGTCGGGCAGCAGGCCCTTGGCCATGCTCATCGGCAGGAACGGCACGCCGCTCTTCTCGACGAAAGTCTTGATGGCTTCGTCGGCCTGGGCATAGGCCGCACCCTTGCCGAGGACGATCAGCGGACGTTTCGCGTTCTTCAACAGATCGAGCGCGCGCTTGACCGATTCAGGAGAGGGGATCTGCGCCGGCGCCGGATCGATCACCTTGACCAGCGAGGCCGCACCGGCCTGCGCGTTCATCACCTGGCCGAACAGCTTCGCGGGCAGATCGAGATAGACGCCGCCGGGACGGCCGGAGACCGCGGCGCGGATCGCGCGCGCGAAGCCGATGCCGATGTCCTGCGCGTGCAGCACGCGGAACGCCGCCTTGCACAGCGGCTTGGCGATCGCGAGCTGATCCATCTCTTCATAGTCGCCCTGCTGCAGGTCGACGACCTCGCGCTCCGACGAACCGGAGACCAGGATCATCGGGAAGCAGTTGGTGGTGGCGTGGGCCAGCGCCGTGAGGCCGTTGAGGAAGCCGGGGGCGGAGACGGTGAGGCATACGCCCGGCTTCTTGGTGAGGAAGCCGGCGATCGCGGCGGCATAGCCCGCGTTCTGCTCATGGCGGAACGAGAGCACGCGAATGCCCTCGGCCTGCGCCATGCGTCCGAGGTCGGTGATCGGAATGCCCGGAACGTTGTAGATCGTGTCGATGCCGTTCAGCTTCATGGCGTCGATGACGAGGTGGAAACCGTCGGTGAGCTCCTCGTGGGTGTCCGGTGCCTCGGTCTTAACAGCAGTCTGCGCCATGCGCCTCTCTCCCTGGTCGTCTATGTCGAAGGCGCGTTCAGCGACTTCTTCTCTTTGAACTGGCAGCTGTTGATCAGCTGAATAATTCCTGGCCGTGCGTTTCGACGTAGGTCGCAAGCCCGAGCGTATGATCGCGGGCGAGCTTCTCGGCGAGCTCGGTGTTGCGTTCTTCCAGCGCATCGATGATCGCGAGATGCTCGGGAAGGGACGCTGCGATACGGTCGGTGCGTCCGATCGTGAGCTGACGGTAGCCGCGCACGTGCAGCAGGATGTCGCTGGTCATGTCGACGAGGACAGGCGATTCCGACAGCGAGATCAGCGCCTGATGAAACGCGATGTTCGCCTTGGAATATTCCTCGATATGTTCCTGCGGCGGGCGGTCCTTGCCGAAATCCTTGAAGTAGTCGCGCAGCGCGGTGATGTCCTTCTTGCGCGCGATGGTCGTGATCAGGCGTGCGGCCATGCTTTCCAGCGCAGCCCAGGCGCGGATCATGTCGACGATCTCGCTTTTGGTCCGGCGAATCACGACGATGCCACGGCGCGGCACGGTCTTGACGAAGCCGTCCTGCTCGAGCATCGCGATCGCTTCGCGGATCGGCGTGCGGCTGACACCGAGACGCTCGGACAACGCGCGCTCGTCGAGCATCACCGGCTCGGGCGATGCATAGATGTCCATCTTCAGAATGGCTTCCCTCAAGGCTTCGTAAGCCTTGTTCTTGAAGCTCGTCTCCGGGGCGATGCGAGCGATCGCAATGTCGGCCTCGGCCATGATGGGCAATGCCTTGCTTGTTTTCTGTGTAGACAAGACCGATCTCCTCTTCCTTGGGAGATGCCTGTATACAGCATTTTACGTCCAAGATTTTTGGCATGCCACATGCCAGACTGTCAAGCTGAGTGATTTTTCAGCGTTTCCACATCTTCGATGCGCTTGACAAAGTTTGGTTCTGGCATACCAAATGCCATAAAATATCTGTCCCTCAGGAGGAAGTCCCGATGTCCGACGCCGCCATTCCCAACGCCAAGGCCACGATCCGCGAAGTTCTCGATCGGGTGAAGGCGGATCAACGCAGCAGCCTGACCGCCCCTGAGGGCAAGCTGGTCTGCGACGCCTACGGCATTCCGGTGCCGAAGGAGGGGGTGGCGAAGTCGGCGGCTGAGGCTGCCAAGATGGCCGGCGACATGGGTTTCCCGGTCGTCATGAAGATCGTGTCTCCGGATATTCTCCATAAGACCGAGGCGGGCGGCGTGATCGTCGGCGTCAAGACCGCTGACGATGCGAAGGCGGCCTACGAGACCATTCTCGGCAATGCCAAGAAGTACAAGGCCGACGCCAAGATCGAAGGCATCCAGGTACAGCAGATGCTGACCGGCGGGACCGAGGTGATCGTCGGTTCGATCACCGACGGTTCGTTCGGCAAGCTGGTGGCGTTCGGCCTCGGCGGCGTGCTGGTCGAGGTGCTGAAGGACGTCACCTTCCGGCTCGCGCCCGCGACCAAGGACGATGCGCTGTCGATGCTCGACGGTATCCAGGCCC
>JBARNF010000113.1:0-13551 GCA_049802835.1 Bradyrhizobium sp. | reverse complement strand
CGCATCACCCAGACCTCCGACCGGTTCGATCCGGAGGGACGCGTGCTGCGCTCGAGCCAGACCCGCGAAGAGCAGTCGGCCACCAACGAGAACAACGGACAGGTCACGGTCAACAACGAGCTGCCGGGCAACCAGCCGAACGCCCCGCCGCAGCCCCCGCGTGACCAGAGCAAGAAGACCGAAGAGACCAACAATTACGAGATCTCCCGGACCACCAAGACGGAAGTCACCGAAGCCGGGAAGGTCAACCGGATCTCGGTCGCGGTGCTGGTCGACGGCGCCTATTCCAAGAACGAGAAAGGCGAGTTGGTCTACCAGGAGCGCAGCAAGGACGAGCTCGACCGCATCGCCACGCTGGTCCGCTCGGCGATCGGCTTCGACCAGAAGCGCGGCGACCAGGTCGAGGTGGTCAACCTGAAATTCGCCGATGCGCCGGCCGTGCCGCAGATCAACGAGCCCACCGGCTTCCTCGGCATGCTCCACTTCACCAAGGATGACGTGATGTACGTCATCGAACTCGCCGTCATGATGCTGCTCGGCATCGTCGTCGTATTCATGGTGGTACGGCCGCTGGTGAAGAAGATCATCGCCTCCGACGAGGTCGCCGCGGCCCTGAGGGGCTCCGTCCCCGCACTCACCGACGAAACCGCGCAGGCCCAGGCCGTCCATGCCCAGCAGACCGCCACCCTGATCGACGTCGCCCAGGTCCAGGGCCAGGTCCACGCCCAATCCGTCCACCGCGTCGGCGAACTGGCCGAACGCAACCCGGGCGAAGCCGCCGCGATCATCCGTCAGTGGCTCGCCGAGCCGCAGCCATGAACCGCTTCCCTTTGAGCCGCCGTAACTGAATCGAACGCAGATCGCCATGTCGCTCCCGCAAACGCAGAACGCAAACGCCAACGACATTTCCACCGTCATCGCGACGCTCGCGAGCCGGCAGTCGCAGCGCGAGAAGACCCAGCCCCTGAGCGGCCCGAAACGCGCGGCCGTGATGATGCTCGCCCTCGGCGAGCAGTATGGCGGCAAGATCTGGCAGCAGCTCGACGACGACGAGGTACGCGAATTGTCGCTCGCCATGTCGACGCTCGGAACGGTCGAAGCCGACGTGGTCGAGGACCTGATGCTCGAATTCGTCTCGCGGATGTCGGCCTCCGGCGCCCTGATGGGCAATTTCGACGCCACCGAGCGGCTGCTGCAGCAATACCTGCCGTCGGAACGCGTCAGCGGCATCATGGACGAGATCCGGGGTCCCGCCGGCCGCAACATGTGGGAGAAGCTCTCCAACGTCCAGGAAGAGGTGCTCGCGAACTATCTCAAGAACGAATATCCGCAGACCATCGCGGTCGTGCTGTCCAAGCTGAAGCCGGAGCATGCGGCGCGCGTCCTCGCGATCCTGCCCGAGGACATGGCGCTCGACGTCATCGGCCGCATGCTGCGCATGGAGGCGGTGCAGAAGGAGGTCATCGAGCGCGTCGAGCAGACGCTGCGCACGGAGTTCATGTCGAACCTGTCGCAGACCCGGCGCCGCGACGCCCACGAGGTCATGGCCGAAATCTTCAACAATTTCGACCGCCAGACCGAGACCCGCTTCATCACCTCGCTGGAGGAGGAGAACCGCGAAGCGGCCGAGCGCATCAAGGCGCTGATGTTCACCTTCGACGACCTGATCAAGCTCGACTCGGCCTCGGCGCAGACGCTGCTGCGCAACGTCGACAAGGACAAGCTCGGCGTGGCGCTCAAGAGCGCCAACGAGGAGGTACGCAACTTCTTCTTCGGCAACATGTCGTCCCGCGCCGCCAAGATGCTGCAGGACGACATGGCCGCCATGGGGCCGGTGCGCCTGCGTGACGTCGATGAGGCCCAGGCCCTGCTCGTCAACCTCGCCAAGGACCTCGCCGCCAAGGGCGAGATCATGCTCAGCAAGAACCGCGCCGACGACGAACTGGTGTATTGATGGCTCAACCCGCGAAGTTCCTGTTCGATACCGACTTCTCCGCCCCCGAGAAGAAGACGCGGGAGCGCGCGGCCAGCGCCGCGGAGATCGCGCAGAACGTCGCAGCCGCCGAAGCGGTCGCCTACCGCAACGGCTACGAGGCCGCGCAGCGCGAAGCCAAGGTCGAAGCCGACCGCCGCGTCGCGGCCGCGCTGGAGCAGATCAACATCCAGCTGCAGGGCATCTCCGCGCGCTTTTCCGGCATTGAGGAGCGGATGGAGACCGAGGCGGTGGATGTCGCGATCTCCGTCGCCCGCAAGCTGTGTTCGGCGCTGGTTGCCGCCGAGCCGCTCGGCGAGATCACCGGCCTCGTGCACGACTGTTTCGCGCATCTGGTGGCCACTCCGCATCTCGTCCTGCGCATCAACGACTCCCTGTACGAGCTCGCGCGCGAGAAGATCGAGAAGCTTGCCAAGCAGAGCGGATTCGAGGGGCGCCTCGTGATCCTGGCGGAGCCCGAGATCGCGACCGGCGACTGCCGCATCGAATGGGCTGATGGCGGCGTCGTGCTGGAGCGCGCTGCGATCGAGGCCAAGATCAACGAACTGGTCGGACGCTACATGGCGTCCAAAAAGAACTAGGCCACCGATGTGGCCGACGGAGTTCAAGTCATGAGCGACAACGATTCTCAGATTCCGCTGCCCGATCTCAACGCCGCCGATGCGCCGCCGCTCGGCGATGTCGGCTACAGCGAGGACGACCACGCCTCGCGCATTGCCGCCGATCTGGAGGCCGTCTTCGACGTGCCGGTTCAGGTCTCGGCCGTGCTCGGCCGCTCCAAGATGGATGTCGGCGAGCTTTTGAAGCTCGGACCCGGAACGGTGCTCGAGCTCGACCGCAAGGTCGGCGAAGCCATCGACATCTACGTCAACAACCGTCTCGTGGCACGTGGCGAGGTGGTGCTGGTCGAAGACAAGCTCGGCGTGACGATGACGGAAATCATCAAGTCCGACCGCAACTGACACGAATGACCCACGCGCGCCCTTCAGTAGCGGCGCGACCGAATAGGAGACGAACATGCGGCTTCTCATCGTTGGAACGCTGAAGGGTCAGCTGACCGCAGCCACCAAGATCGCCATGGACAACGGGGCGACCGTCACCCATGCCGAGGACAACGAGCAGGCAATGCGGGTGCTGCGCGGCGGCAAGGGCGCCGACCTCCTGCTGGTCGACGTCGGCCTCGACATCCGCGACCTCGTGATGCGGCTCGACGCCGAGCACATCCATGTTCCGATCGTGGCCTGCGGCATCACCAGCGACGCCCGCGCCGCGGTCGCCGCCATCCATGCCGGCGCCAAGGAATACATCCCGCTGCCGCCGGATCCCGAACTGATCGCGGCCGTTCTCGCCGCGGTGGCCAATGACGCCCGCGACCTCGTCTATCGCGACGAGGCCATGGCGAAGGTGATCAAGCTCGCGCAGCAGATCGCCGGCTCCGACGCTTCGGTGATGATCACGGGCGAGTCCGGCACCGGCAAGGAGGTGCTGGCGCGCTACGTCCACAGCCGCTCGGCGCGAGCGAAGCGCCCCTTCATCTCGATCAACTGCGCCGCAATCCCTGAGCACCTGCTGGAATCAGAGCTGTTCGGTCATGAGAAGGGCGCCTTCACGGGTGCGATCGCCCGCCGCGTCGGCAAGTTCGAGGAGGCCAATGGCGGCACGCTGCTGCTCGACGAAATCTCGGAAATGGACGTGAGGCTGCAGTCCAAGCTGCTGCGCGCCATCCAGGAGCGCGTGATCGACCGCGTTGGCGGCACGCGGCCCGTCCCGGTCGACATCCGGATCATCGCGACCTCGAACCGCAATCTGGCCGACGCGGTGCGCGAAGGCACGTTCCGCGAGGACCTTCTGTTCCGGCTCAATGTCGTGAACCTGAAAATTCCCCCGTTGCGCGAACGCCCGGCCGACATTCTCGAGCTGGCCCAGCATTTCGCGCGCAAATACTCGGAGGCCAACGCGGTGCCACTGCGCCCGATCTCCGCCGAGGCCAAGCGCATCCTCACCACCAACCGCTGGCAGGGTAACGTCCGCGAGCTGGAGAACACGATGCATCGCGCGGTGCTGATGGCGCAGGGCGACGAGATCGGCCCCGACGCGATCATCACTCCGGACGGCGCCCGCCTCGACATCGGCAAGACCCCGCCCGCCGTGGCGCATGCGACGATGGCCGCCGAGCAGGTCACGCGGGCGCTGGTCGGCCGAACCGTCGCCGACGTCGAGCGCGACCTGATCCTCGAGACCCTGAAGCATTGTCTCGGCAACCGGACGCACGCCGCCAACATCTTGGGGATTTCGATCCGGACGCTGCGCAACAAGCTCAATGAATATGCCGATGGCGGCGTGCCGATCACGCCCCCCGGCTCCGGCGACGCCTCGCGCATGCCGAGTCCGGTGTGACGTTCGGCGCAGCCGCCTGCCTTCTCATCGGCGGCGCGCTCATCCTGAGCGTACCGCTCGCCGTTTCCGCGGCAAGGGCCGAGACCCGAGCCGAGACCCGAGCAGAGACGCGCGCCGCGCTGTGGGGCTGCTGGGAGCAGACGTCTCATGCGCCGCTGGTGATGCCGTCGTCGGGCGAGGAATGGGGCTCGCGAACCTGGTGCTTCGCACGCAAGGGAAAGCTGATCTCGCGAACGGTCGCGTGTGGCAGCGGCGGCTGCGACGGCTGGGACAACGAACGCAGCTATCAGTGGCGGCCACCCACCCTTTCATTTTTCGACCTCGAGACGTCGCCGGACGGCAAAGCACGGTCCAGGATCTGGCACCGCTGTCGGGTGCGGTTTCTGACGGAAGACTGGATGCAGCTGCAGAATTGTGATCAATCGGCCGATCCGTGGGTCCGAGAGCAGCCGAAGGCCAGCGCCAAGCCGGCCACGATCTACGAATAGTTCGGCGCTTCGGGATTGCGAAAGATGTGGATGGGATCGCCCGGCGTGAACTCGCGCTGCGTGAGCAGCGCATAGGCATACAGCGCGAGATAGAGAACCGCCGCCGTGCCTACCACATAGAGCGCCCAGGTTCCGATCCGTTTCATTAGCTCCGCCGCAAACACCCGAGAAGGTCACGGCGCTTTTACGGTGTCCGGCTCCGAGACGCCACCCGGCGAACGAATCTCCGCGGTCAGCCCTTCGGAGTGAGCCTCGGATCAGGAACGCTCAGGGCGGCGAGCCGGGCCATGTCGTCGGCACGGTCGACCGGCACATAGCTGCCATGCCAATAGGCCAGGGCAGTAGCCTGCGCTGACACCTCGACGTTGAGCACCCGGCCGATCACGATGCCGTGGGAATGCCGCTCGATGATCTCCTCGACCTCGCAATCCAGCGTGGCAAGCGCCCCGACCAGCACAGGCACGCCGGTGACGTGCCGGCGCCAGTCGGCGCCCGCAAACCGCTCGGCGCCGCGCAGGCCGCCCTTGCCGGCAAACCGTTCGGCCACATCGAGCTGATCGGCGGCCAGCAGGCTGGCCCCGAACACCAGCTCCCGCTGCAGGATCGGCCAGGACGAAGCGTTGCGATTGAGGCTGACGATCACGGAGGGCGGGTCGACCGAGAGCGAGGACAGCGAGCTCACGGTCATGCCGGTCACCTCATCGCCTCGCCCGACGGTGATGACGCTGACGCCGCCGACCAGTTGGCGCATCGCAGAGCGGAAATCGGGCTGGAGCGCCGTGGCATCGGGCATGAGACGGATGATGGAGTTCATTGCGTTAATATCCCTCCTAACCCGTCATGCCCGGTCCAAGCAACTGGTGCAGGATCGAACCTTCGAGGGCCGCCAGATCGGCTGAGCCGCGCTCGCGCGGGCGCGCCAGACCGACCGTGATATCCTGGGCGATCCGGCCATCCTCGATGACCAGCACGCGGTCGGCAAGGGCGACGGCTTCCGCCACATCATGGGTGACCAGGATTGCGGTAAAGGTCTGGTCGGCCCAGACCCGCTCCAGCAGGCGTTGCATCGCGATGCGGGTCAGCGCATCGAGCGCGCCGAGCGGCTCGTCGAACGCGAGGAAGCGCGGCCCGCTCACCAGCGCACGCGCCAGCGCGACACGCTGCTTCTGGCCGCCCGACAGCACGGCCGGCCATTGATCGCGTTTCTCGGCAAGGCCCACTTCCTCGAGCGCCCGCCGCGCACGTTCATGCGCGCCGGCCGCCTTGCGCTCGCGGCCAAGCCCGACTTCGACATTGGCCAGCACCCGGGCCCATGGCAGCAGCCGCGGCTCCTGGAACATCACGCGGATATCCTCGGGCCGCGCTGCCGCTTCGCCGAAGCTGATCGTGCCGGAGCTCGGCTTGTCGAGGCCGGCGATCAGGCGTAGCAGCGTGCTTTTGCCGCAGCCGCTCTGGCCGACGATCGCGACGAACTGACCGGCCGGGATCTCCAGATCGATGCCCCGCAGCACCTCGTTGTCACCGAACGCCTTGTGAAGGTCGTGGATCACGAGCGGCAAGCCGCGCACCTCGGGTCTTGCCGTCTGCGGCGGCACGCCTGGCTTCCTCGCATGACGGAATGCCTCAGCATGCCCGATGATATCAGTGCTGTCGATCACGTCGACGTCGGACAGGGGAACTCGGAGAGCTTGCTGCATTTGGCAGACCTCAATGTTTGCTGAAGGCCGGATGCCAGGACAGCGTCAGCCGCTCCAGCACCCTTGAGGCACTGTCGGCGACCTTGCCCAGCAGGGCGTAGATCAGGATGGAGAGCACGACGACGTCGATCTGCATGAACTCGCGCGCCTGCATCGCCATGTAGCCGAGGCCCGAGGACGCCGCGATCGTCTCGGCGACAATCAGGGTGAGCCACATGATGCCGAGCGCGAAGCGCAGGCCGACGAAGATCGAGGGCAGCGCACCGGGGAAGATCACGCGCCGGAACAGCTCGCTGTCGGTCATGCCATAGACGCGGCCCATTTCAATGAGTTGCGGATCGACGGTGCGAATCCCGTGCAGCGTGTTGAGATAGACCGGGAAGAACACGCCGAGCGCCACGAGAAACAGCTTTGCGCTCTCGTCGATGCCGAACCAGAGAATGACCAGCGGGATCAGCGCCAGATGCGGCACGTTGCGGATCATCTGCAGCGTGGTGTCGGTGAGCTTCGCCGACAGCTCGGACAGGCCGTTGGCCAGCCCAAAAGCGAAGCCGATGCCGCCGCCGATCAGGAAGCCGATCGAGGCGCGCCAGAAGCTGACCCAGATGTTGCGGCCGAGCTCACCGGACCACAGCAGTTTCCAGCCGGCACGCGCGACGTCGCTCGGTGCCGGCAGCACCCGTGGCGACACCAGGCCGGCGACCGAGGCCGCCTGCCAGATCAGGATGATCGCGAACGGCACCAGCCACGGGATCAGCCCATCTGCGCGCGGCACGACAAGCTTGCGGACTTTCGGCAGGCTGTCGATCAGGCTCATGATTGTGACGCTCGCTGCAGGGGACGATGCTCGTTGGCGACGGTCTCGCCGAACGGGCCGGTGTTGGTGCGGAGCCGGGTCACGTTGCCGGCCTGATCCGACACATTCAGACCGAGCTTCGGGAACACCAGCTCGGCGAAGCGATAGGCCTCTTCGAGATGCGGGTAGCCGGACAGGATGAAGGTGTCGATACCGAGATCCTGATATTCGCGGATGCGCGCCGCCACCGTGTCGGGATCGCCGACCAGCGCCGTGCCCGCGCCGCCGCGCACCAAGCCGACGCCCGCCCACAGGTTCGGGCTGATCTCGAGCTTGTCGCGGCGGCCGCCATGCAGCTGCGACATGCGCTGCTGGCCGACCGAATCCATCCGGGCGAAGATCTTCTGCGCCGAGGCGATGGTGTCGTCGGTGACGTGCTTGATGAGATCGTCGGCGGCGGCCCAGGCCTGCTCGCTGGTCTCGCGCACGATCACGTGCAGGCGGATGCCGAACGACAGCTTGCGACCGCGACTGTCGGCGACGGCTCTCACCTTGGCGATCTTGGCGGCCACATCGGCCGGCGGCTCGCCCCAGGTGAGATACTTCTCGACGGTGTCGACGGCGACGTCGATGCCGGCATCGGACGAGCCGCCGAAGAACAGCGGCGGACGCGGCGACTGCACCGGCGGAAACAGCAGGCGGCCATCCTCGACGCGGATATGCTTGCCGGCGAAGTTCACGGCCTCACCTTCCAGCAGCGCATTGTAGACGGTGAGGAATTCGCGGGTGACCTCGTAGCGCTCCTCATGCGACAGGAAGATGCCGTCGCCCTTGTTCTCGACCGGGTCGCCGCCGGTGACGACGTTGACCAGCAGCCGTCCGTTGGTGACGCGGTCGAGCGTCGCGGTCATGCGCGCCGCGACCGCCGGCGATTGCAGGCCGGGGCGCACCGCGACGAGATAGCGCAGCTTTTCGGTGAACGGCGCCACCGCGGATGCGACGATCCAGGAATCCTCGCAGCTGCGCCCCGTGGGGATCAGCACGCCATAATAGCCGAGCTGGTCGGCCGCCTGCGCCACCTGGCGCAGATAGTTGAAGTTGACCTCGCGGCCGCCTTGCGAAGTGCCGAGATAGCGGCCGTCGCCATGGGTCGGCAGAAACCACAGCACGTTGGGCTTGGACGAAGCGTTACTCATGTCGTTGTCTTTCGATTGATGTCGCAGGTTAGCGTCAGGTCGACGGCGTCCACTTCCAGACGATGTCGGTGACGTTGACGGGTTTCGGAATCAGCCCGACGCGCGCGAAGCGATCGGCGACCGCCTGCTGGCTCCTGATGATCTCGTCGTCGATCGGCACGACGCTGTAGACCGAGCGATCGACGAAGCGCTTGACGGCATCGATGTCGACGCCGGTGGCCTCGGCCTGCGCCTTCACCACCTCCGCATGATGGCTGTTGGCCCACACGCCTTCCGCCGCGAACGCCGCGTTCAGCTTGGCGACCACGGCCGGATATTTCTCAACGAAGTCGGAGCCGACGATATAGAACGAGTTCGGCTTATGCACGTCCTTGTCCCACGCGACCACCCGCGCATTCTCCTTGAGCTCGGCAAGCGCCAGATATGGATCCCAGATCGACCAGGCGTCGACCGAGCCCTTGACGAAGGCGGCGGTCGCATCGGCCGGCGCGAGCGGCGCCGGCGTGATGTCGCTCCAGGACAGGCCGGCCTTCTCCAGCGCGGCGACCAGGAGATTGTGTGCGCTCGAGCCTTTGCCGAAGGCGACGCGCTTGCCCTTGAGATCGGCCAGAGTCTTGATTGGCGAGTCCTTGGGCACGATGATCGCCTGGCTGCTGCCGTTCTGCTTGACGGCCGCAGCGTAACGGATCTTGGCGCTGGCGGCCTGCGCGAAGATCGGCGGCGCGTCGCCGACATAGCCGAAATCGACGCTGCCGACGTTAATGGCTTCCAGCAGCGGCGGACCGAACTGGAAGTCGATCCAGACGATGTCGATGCCTAGGGGCTTGAACGTATCCTCGATGGTACGGCGCGCCTTCACGGCGGGGAAGAAGCCGCCCTTCTGGGTGCCGATCCGGATCTCCTTCGGCTTGTCCTCGGCGCGCAGCGGCGCCGACCAGGCGACCACCACAGCTGAACCCAACGACAGTTTCAGAAAATCGCGACGCTTCATTGCCCTCTCCGACCAACCGCGCATCCCCGCTGATGCGGTGCACAGGATGATGGTGGCGGCCGAAACAGGTGTCGAGGACCCCGGAAAAATAGCGATGCCGGTCCTACTCCCCCGCGCTGCAACGGGATGTTTGTGTCGAACGGCGCACGCAATGCAGCGATAATTTCTCGCCCGCGACAAGGCGATCACGCCTCTTCACGGCTCATCAACCAAGACGGCGGCTGCGCACCTCGAATCCAGCGCGAACGCCGTCGCATGGTCCCATGCCTTGATCCACGTCAACGCCGGTTCCACGGCGTCCGCTAATGTGAAAAACAGGCGCGGCCCGGATGCCGCATACTCTCCCCCCGCTCACATAGCAGAGAATTCTCTCATGTCGCTCGTTGGCAGCGATGCGAATGCGCGTGCGCGCCGCAGACGCATGGAAGTTTTTGCCTTCCTGTTCCTCACCGCCGTGCTGATGCCTGCGCTCGCGGTCGCCACCGTCGGCTCCTACGGGCTCACGGTGTGGATCTACCAGATGATGGTCGGGCCACCCGGCCCGCCGCCGGCACACTGATCGGAAGGACGCCTCGCATGCTCACCCCCCGCACCGTCGACCGACGCGCGCTCATCACCGGCCGCGTGCTGACGGCCGAGCCCGTCGTCGCACCGCCCTCCGGCGAGATCGCCAGCATCATCGTGCAGACCCGCCCCGATCAGCTCGACCGCGTCGCGGCCGACATCGTCGCGCTGCCCGGCTGCGAGATCCATGGCCGTGACGTCAAAGGCAAGCTGATCGTCGTGGTCGATGCGCCCAATGCCGGCGTGCTCGGCGACACCATGAACCGGATCGGACTGCTGCCGCATGTGCATTCCGCCTGCCTCGTCTTCCATGCCATCGACGCCGGCTAATCACACGAGATGACAATGACCGAACCAAAGATCGACCGCCGCCAGATGCTGAAGCTGGAAGCGGCTGCGATTGCCGCAGTCGCCGCCGGCATGCCGGGGACGAGCCTCGCCGCCAACCTCGTCACCGAACGCGAGGCGAGCGAACTGAAATGGGACAAGGCCGCCTGCCGCTTCTGCGGCACCGGCTGCAGCGTGATGGTCGCGACCAAGGACAACCGCGTCGTCGCCACGCATGGCGACATCAAGTCCGAGGTCAATCGCGGGCTCAACTGCGTCAAGGGCTACTTCCTGTCCAAGATCATGTACGGCCACGATCGCCTGACGCATCCGATGCTGCGCAAGACCAATGGCAAGTACGACAAGAACGGCGAGTTCACGCCGATCTCGTGGGACGAGGCCTTCGACATCATGGCTTCGAAGTACAAGGACGCGATGAAGAAGCGCGGGCCATCCGGTGTCGGCATGTTCGGCTCGGGACAGTGGACGATCTGGGAAGGCTATGCGGCGTTGAAGCTGTTCAAGGCCGGCTTCCGCACCAACAACATCGATCCCAACGCACGGCACTGCATGGCCTCCGCCGTCGCCGGCATGATGCGCACCTTCGGCATCGACGAGCCTTCCGGCTGCTATGACGACATCGAGGCCACCGATGCGTTCGTGCTGTGGGGCTCCAACATGGCGGAGATGCATCCGATCCTGTGGAGCCGGGTCACCGACCGCAGGCTGTCGGCGCCGCATGTCCAGGTCGCCGTGCTGTCGACGTTCGAGCACCGCTCGTTCGACCTCGCCGATATCGGCATGATCTTCAAGCCGCAGACCGATCTCTATCTCCTCAACGCCATCGCCAACCACATCATCAAGACCGACCGCGTCAACAAGGACTTCGTCTCGGCGCACGCCGTGTTCAAGAAAGGCCAGACCGACATCGGCTACGGCCTGCGGCCCGAGCATCCGCTGGAGCAGAAGGCGACCGGCCGCACCAAGGCCAATGACGCCACCGATATCTCGTTCGACGAATATGCCAAGTTCGTCTCGGACTACACGCTGGAGAAGGCCGCCGAGATGTCCGGCGTGCCGCTCAACCGGCTGGAGGCGCTGGCCGATCTCTATGCCGATCCGAAGACCAAGGTGGTCTCGTTCTGGACCATGGGCTTCAACCAGCACACCCGCGGCGTCTGGTGCAACAACCTCGTCTACAACATCCATCTGCTGACGGGAAAGATCGCAGAGCCCGGCAACAGCCCGTTCTCGCTGACCGGCCAGCCTTCGGCCTGCGGCACCGCGCGCGAGGTCGGCACCTTCTCGCATCGCCTGCCGGCCGACATGGTCGTTACCAACAAGGAGCACCGCGCCAAGGCCGAGCACATCTGGCAGCTGCCGGAGGGCACGATCCCCGACAAGCCGGGCTATCACGCCGTGCTGCAGAGCCGGATGCTGAAGGATGGGCTGCTCAACGCCTATTGGGTGCAGGTCAACAACAACCTGCAGGCCGGCCCCAACGCCAACGAAGAAACCTATCCCGGCTTCCGCAATCCCGACAACTTCATCGTCGTCTCCGACGCCTATCCGTCGGTCACCGCGCTCGCCGCCGATCTCATTTTGCCGACCGCGATGTGGGTGGAGAAGGAAGGCGCCTACGGCAATGCCGAGCGCCGCACCCAGTTCTGGCATCAGCTCGTCTCGGCGCCCGGCGAGGCGCGCTCCGACCTGTGGCAGCTGATGGAGTTCGCCAAACGCTTCCGAATCGAGGAGGTCTGGCCCGAGGAGCTGATCGCCAAGAAGCCGGACGTGCGCGGCAAGACGCTGTTCGACGTGCTCTACAGGAACGGCCAGGTCGACAAGTTTCCGCTCGACCAGATCGAGCCGGGCTATGCCAACGACGAATCCAAGGCGTTCGGCTTCTATGTCCACAAGGGCCTGTTCGAGGAATACGCCTCGTTCGGCCGCGGCCATGGCCACGACCTGGCGCCGTTCGAGGCCTATCACAAAGAGCGCGGGTTGCGCTGGCCCGTGGTCGACGGCAAGGAGACGCGCTGGCGCTTCCGCGAGGGCTCCGACCCCTACGTTAAGGCCGGCACCGGCGTGCAGTTCTACGGCTTCCCCGACGGCAAGGCACGCATCTTCGCGCTTCCCTACGAGCCGCCGGCGGAATCGCCCGACAAGGATTATCCGTTCTGGCTCTCGACGGGGCGCGTGGTCGAGCACTGGCACTCCGGCACGATGACGCGCCGCGTGCCGGAGCTCTACAAGGCCTTCCCCGAAGCCGTCTGCTTCATGCATCCCGATGATGCCGAAGCCGCGAGCCTGAGGCGCGGCGACGAGGTCAAGGTCGCCTCCCGGCGCGGCTTCATCCGCGCCCGCGTCGAGACCCGCGGCCGCGACAAGCCGCCGCGCGGGCTCGTCTTCGTGCCCTGGTTCGACGAGTCCAAGCTGATCAACAAGGTGACGCTCGACGCCACCGATCCGATCTCGCTGCAGACCGACTACAAGAAATGCGCCGTGCGCATCGAGCGGGTGTGACGATCATGATGAGAAAACTTGCTGTCATGCTGATCGCGGCCAGCGTTGCGGCCGGATCGAGCGCGCTGCTCGCCCAGAGCGTCTCTTCCTCGCTGCGCGGACCTGCGCCGCTCAATGACGAAGGTCCGGCGCCGCCGATGCAGCCGATGAAGAACACCGCCGAGAGGGAGGTGCGCAACTATCCGGAGCAGCCACCGGTGATTCCGCATTCCATCGACGGCTATCAGGTCGACATGCAGGGCAACAAGTGCCTGTCCTGCCATGCCCGCGCGCGCACCGCCGAGTCGAAAGCGCCGATGCTGTCGATCACCCACTTCATGGACCGCGACGGCCAATTCCTCGCCTCGGTGTCGCCGCGCCGCTTCTTCTGCACGCAGTGCCACGTGCCGCAAAGCACAGCCACGCCGCCGGTCAGCAACGACTTCGTCGACATCGACACGATGCTGTCCCGTGCCAAGCCCGGTGGCCCGCGATGAGCAGCGCCGACATCCCGGACGGGACGAAAGAGCCCGCCCCCGAGAAGCGGCTGGGCGTCGTCCGCCGCATCTGGCAGTTCGTGCTCGAGCTGATCGACGTGCT
>JBARNF010000112.1:0-2643 GCA_049802835.1 Bradyrhizobium sp. | reverse complement strand
CAGGGCGAGCTGCGCGCCGCGAAAGTCGTGCTCGCGGCGGGCAATGCCAACCAGACGCTGGCGTCGATGGTCGGACTCTCCGCGCCGATGGGGCCGACGCGCGGCCAGATCGTCGTGACCGAGCGCACGATGCCGTTCCTGCCGCATCCGCTGACCACGATCCGCCAGACCGACGAGGGCACGGTGATGATCGGCGACAGCAAGGAGGACGAGCTCGACGATCGCGTCCAGAACCACCCGATCAACGCGGTCATGGCCGATCGCGCCCAGCGCACCTTCCCGCATCTGGCGCGGCTCAACGTCGTCAGGAGCTGGACCGGCATCCGCGTGATGCCGAAGGACGGCTTCCCGATCTACGAGCAGTCGGAGACGCATCCCGGCGCGTTCGTCGCCTGCTGCCATTCCGGCGTGACCTTGGCCGCCAACCACGCCTTCGACATTGCACGCATGGTGAAGGATGACGCGCTGGAGCCGGAGCTGATCGGCGCCTTCACGGCCAAGCGCTTCGCTGCCGAAGCGGGAGCGGGCGGCAGTGGCTACTACTGATATTGAGAGGCCCGGGATGGGCACGGAGACGACGATGTTCAAACGCGCAGACGGTGATAGGAGGCGATCGGTGACGGTCCATGTCGAGGGGCAGCCGATCGCTGCACGCGAGGGCGACACGGTGTCGGCGGCGCTGCTCGCCTCCGGGCTCGACGTGCGCCGCTCCACGGCGGTCAGCGGCGCCAAGCGGCTGCCCTATTGCATGATGGGCGTGTGCTTCGATTGTCTGGTTACCATCGACGGTGTCGGCAATCGCCAGGGCTGCCTGGTCCCGGTCGCCGAGGGCATGCGGATCGAGATTCAAAAGGGCAAGCGGGAGATCGGCAAATGAACGCGGCGCCCAAGCGTGATCAATATGACGTCGTGGTGATCGGCGCCGGCCCGGCCGGGCTGGCCGCGACGGCTGCGACGGCTGGCGACGGCCTGTCCACTTTGCTGCTCGACGAGAATGCCGGCCCGGGCGGCCAGGTCTGGCGCGCGATCAATTCGACTCCGGTAAAGAACGAAGCGTTGCTCGGGACCGACTACTGGTCGGGCGCCGAGATCGCCAAGGCTGCACGCGACAGCGGCGCCGAGATCATCCACCGTGCCACGGTGTGGAGCCTGGACCGCAACCTCGAAATCGGCGTGTCGGTGGGCGGCGGCTCGGCGTTCATCAAGGCTAGGCGCGTCATCATCGCGACCGGCGCGCAGGAGCGGCCGTTCCCGATCCCCGGCTGGACTTTGCCGGGCGTGATGACGGCGGGCGCGGCGCAGACGATGCTGAAGTCCTCTGGACTCGTGCCGGATTGCCCCACCGTCATTGCCGGGCAGGGACCTTTGCTGTGGCTGCTGGCCGCGCAGATCCTGCGGCTCGGCGGCCGCATCGACCGCGTGCTCGACACCACGCCGCGCGCCAACTACATCGCCGCGCTGCCTCACGCCTTTGCCTTCATGACCTCGCCGTACTTCGTGAAGGGGCTAGCCATGATGCGCGAGGTGCGCGCCAAGGTGCGGGTCACGGGCGGCGTGACCGAACTCTCGGCCTCGGGCGACGGCAAGCTCGATGCTGTCAGCTATGTCACGGCTGGCGGTAAGCGCGAGACGCTGCCGGCAGAGCTGTTGCTGCTGCATCAGGGCGTGGTGCCGAATGTCAATCTCGCGATGGCCGCTGGTGTCGAGCATCGCTGGAATGAACGACAAATTTGCTGGACGCCGGTGCTCGATGCCGACGGCAACAGCTCGGTTCCGGGCATCGCCATTGCTGGTGATGGTGCCGGCATAGGCGGGGCGCAAGCGGCTGTGGTTCGCGGTCGACGCGCGGCAAGTGGCGCGATCAAGGCGCTTCAGCCAAATGCAAAGGTTTTCGACACCTCTGCGGAGTTGAAGCGTGCCGAGCGCGGCCGCGTCTTCCTAGATGTCCTGTTCCAGCCGGCGAAGCAGTTTCGCATCCCGCAAGGCGACACCATCGTCTGCCGCTGCGAGGAGATCACGGCCAACGACGTGCTGGAGTCCGTCGCGATCGGCGCGACCGGGCCGAACCAGCTCAAGGCCTATCGCCGCACCGGGATGGGCCCGTGCCAGGGCCGGCTGTGCGGCCTCACCGTCACCGAGCTGATGGCCGAGGCGCGCGGCAAGAGCCCGCAGGAGATCGGCTATTATCGGCTGCGGGCGCCGGTGAAGCCGATCATGCTGTCCGAGCTTGCGAACCTGCCGAAGACCGAAGAGGCCACCAAGGCCGTGGTGCGCGGATGACGGTGAGAAAGGATGCCATCATCATGGGTGGCGGCATCCATGGCTGCTCGACTGCGCTGCATCTCTGTCGGGCCGGGCTGAAGCCGGTGCTGATCGAGAAGGACTATGCCGGCCGTCACGCCTCGGGCGTCAACGCCGGCGGCGTGCGCCAGCTCGCGCGCGATGTCGCCGAGATCCCGCTGTCGATTCGCTCGATGGGGATCTGGGAGACCATCGCCGAGCTGGTCGGCGATGATTGCGGCTTCGAGAGCTACGGCCAGGTTCTGGTCGCCGAGAACGACGCGGAGCTCGACGCCTGCCGCGTCCGCGTCGCCGATCTCAACGCGCGCGGCTTCACGCATGAAGAGTTGATCGACGGCACCG
>JBARNF010000111.1:0-2438 GCA_049802835.1 Bradyrhizobium sp. | reverse complement strand
GTGCTGGAACGCCGTCCAAGCGTCCGATCATTGGCATTCCGGTCTTCCTCGGCCCGTCGAAAATAGGCCAATCGTTCGGCAACCTTTTTCGGCAGGGTCTAGGTCCTGTGGACTCTAAGGATTCCCTTTTATCAGCAAATCAGATTCAAGGCTTCTTTTGGGGAGGCGGCCTTGGGTGTGATGGATCGTTTGGTTTTGAGCGACGTGGCTTGGGAGCGGATGGCGCCCCTGATTATAGGTCGGCCTGACCAGAAAGGCTCCACTGGGCGCGACAACCGGATGTTCGTGGAGGGCGTGCTTTGGATCGTGCGCACGGGCTCTCCTTGGCGTGATCTTCCGGAAGCGTTTGGCGATTGGAACAGCGTGTTCCGGCGCTTCAGCCGGTGGAGCATCAAGGGCGTCTGGTATCGGATGTTCGAGGCGATGTCCGATGATCCGGACTTCGAATATCTGATCATCGATTCCACCATTGTCCGAGCCCATCAGCATGCTGCCGGGGCTAAAAAAGGGGGCCTGAAGATCAAGCGATCGGCCGCTCGCGCGGCGGCCTAAGCACCAAAATACATATGGCTGTCCGAGGCCTGGGTTGTCCGGTGCGCTTCACGCTGACAGCAGGTCAGAAGGGCGATGCACCGCAAGCCGCCGCGTTGATCGAGGGGTTTCCTGCCGAGGTCGTCATGGCCGATACAGCCTATGACGCTGATCATCTGCGCAAAGCCATCGGCGCCAAGGGCGCGCTCGCCGTCATTCCCAACAACCCCTCACGGGCACTCAAATATCCGCTCGATAAACATCTATATGCCCAGCGCCATCTGGTGGAGTGTTGCTTCTCAAGGCTCAAGCAGTTCAGGCGCGTCGCAACGCGCTTCGAGAAAACCGCTCGGAACTATCAGGCCGTGGTCACCCTTGCCGCCATCATCCTATG
This sequence comes from Bradyrhizobium sp., assembly GCA_049802835.1. Taxonomy (GTDB): domain Bacteria; phylum Pseudomonadota; class Alphaproteobacteria; order Rhizobiales; family Xanthobacteraceae; genus Bradyrhizobium. The sequence continues at coordinate 1,513 of JBARNF010000111.1, read as the reverse complement.
GATGCGATAAGTGTCCACAGAACCTAGGGCATGCACACATCTGGTGCGACGGATTGACTCGGGTCTGGCAAGGGGGATTCCAGAATCGGGAATCCGTGTGATTTGTATTGCGACACTTCGGCTTTGGCAGAGGTGTCGGCATGCTAGCGCAAATTGACTGGTCATTGGGTCGGTTCGGGGATCGTCGTCTCGATAAAGGGGGGCGGCGCTCGTCGAATGCATGGTCGCGGGCAAGGATGTCTGCCTGCGGCGGCTGGCCGGAGGCGTCCGCGGCCGGGAGGTGCGATTCAACCGGTTTCTGGGCAACGCCAAGGTGACGACGGCCCGTGTGATCGAGAGCTGGAGCGGGGGCACGGCGGCGGCGGCAGAAGGCCGCCATGTTCTGGCAATCCAGGACACCAGTGAAATCAACTTCGCGACCACGGCAAAACGCCGGCGCGGGCTCGGGGAGATCGGCCATGGCAACGGCCGCGGGGTGCTGCTGCACCCGATGCTGGCAGTGGACGCCGAGAATGGCAGCTGTCTCGGTCTGGTGAGCGGCCAGGTATGGACCCGCAAGGGCCGTCGCACCGTGTCGCACGACCTGCGCGATTTGTCGGACAAGGAATCGCAGCGCTGGATCGCCACCGCGCTGGCAGCCAAGCCGGTGCTGGCCAGGGCCGCGATGGTGACCGCGCTCGGCGACCGCGAGAGCGACATCTTCGCCCTTTATGCCAGCGCGGCTGAGCAAAGCTTCCACGTGATCGCCCGCAGCATGCATGATCGCAATCTCGCGGACGGCAGCGGCCTGTATGCGGCCAGTGAGGATATGGCGGTCGTGGATCAGCGCGCCATCGTGCTGCCTGCGCGGACACAGCGGGCCGAACGTACCGCACGTCTCGAACTGCGCTTCGGCGCGGTAAACCTGGCCCGGCCACAAACCAGGTTCCTGCGCCATCTGCCTGAAAGCTTGCCGTTGAGCCTGGTCGACGTGCGTGAAATCGATCCTTCTGACGGCGCCGGGCCACTGCACTGGCGGCTTCTCACCACTCATCCGGTGGCAACTGCAGAACAGGCCTGGCGCATCGTCGAATGGTACAAGCGGCGCTGGCTGATCGAGCAGTTCTTCCGCGTCCTCAAGACGCAAGGCTTCAGGCTCGAAGACAGCCAGATCGCCACCGCCGACCGGCTCCTCAAGCTGGTCGCGATCGCCGCCAAGGCGGCGGTCATCACCATCCAGCTCTTGCAAGCGCGCGATGGCCGCAGCCGACAGCCCGTCCGGCTTGCCTTCGACCTCAAAGAGGTCACTGCGCTCGTCGCCCTCAACCAAAATCTCGAGGCTCAAAGCAAGCGCCTCAGGAACCCGCATCCTCCCGACAGTCTTGCCTGGGCAGCCTGGATCATCGGCCGCCTCGGCGGCTGGGACGGCTATCCATCCTCCAAACCGCCCGGTCCCTTCACCATGAAGCACGGCCTGGAATACTTCTATGCCGCCGCCGCAGGATGGAGTCTCAGAGATGTGTGCATGCCCTAG
>JBARNF010000110.1:0-2290 GCA_049802835.1 Bradyrhizobium sp. | reverse complement strand
GCGCTCGCCGCGCGCGGCCTTGCCTGCCCGGGCGACGTGTCCGTGGTCGGGCACAACGACATGCCCTTCGTCGACATGGTGTCGCCGCCGCTGACAACGGCACGCATCGCGCAACGCGACATGGGCGGAGCGGCGGCACGGCTGCTGCTCGCGCGCATCGCCAGTCCGGCCGGAGAGCGCGAGCACATCGTGCTGGCGCCGCGCCTCATCATCCGCGGCTCGACGGCCGCGCCCAAGTCCTGATCACTGCAGCGCGGCGCGCGTGATCACTTGCCCCGCATGCGCCTTCTGGTGCGTGTCCTCCCACCACGTGACCGCGCCATTGACGATGACGGCCTCGATGCCGGCGGCCGGCACGCAGGGGTCATCATAGGTCGCGGTATCGCGCACGACAGCCGCATCGAAGATGGTGATGTCGGCATGGTTGCCGACCGCGATGGTGCCGCGCTCCCTGATGCCGAAGTTCTTTGCGGTCAGTCCGCTCATCTTCCAGACCGCGGTTTCCAACGAGAACAGCTCGAGCTCGCGGCAGTAATAGCCGAGCACACGCGGGAAAGTGCCCCATAGACGCGGATGCGGGCGTTCGCCGAACGGCAGGCCGTCGGAGCCGATCATGGTCGGCTCGAAAGCAAGGATGGTCTGCACGTCCGCCTCGTCCATCGCGAAGTAGATCGCCGACGCCGGCTGCAGCCGCTTCGCCGCTTCGAGCCGGTCGACGCCCCAGCCGGCGGCGATATCGGCGAGATCGCGGCCCGCGACTTCGGGATGCGGACCTGACGCGGCAACGACGACCTTGACCTGCAGCTTGGCCGGATCGGTGTGCAGCATGGTCGAGGAGGCGTTGTAGGGATAGCAGTCGAGGGCGACGCACTGGCAGCTCATCGCCTTTGTAATCAGCGGCAGCGTCTCCGTCGTGCGCCCGAAATTCGCCGGCCCGACGACCTTGTGATGCGAGATCACGACCTGAACGTCGAGCGCCTTGCCGATGGCAAAACTTTCCTCCAGCGACTGCGTCACGCGGTCCGCCTCGTTGCGCATATGCGTCGCATAGACGCCGCCGCTGCCGGTGAGCGGCCTGCAGACCTCGATGATCTCCTCGGTCGGTGCCGCCTCCGCCGGCGGATAGAACGTTCCAGTCGAAACGCCGATGGCGCCGGCATCGAGCGCCTCCTGCACGCAGGCGCGCATCTCGGCGATCTCCGCCTCGGTCGCGGCCCGGCCGAGATCGCGCATGATCGAGGCGCGCAGCGAGGTGTGGCCGACCATCGGCGCGACGTTGACCGCAGCAGGCGCCGCACGCAACGCGGCGACGTAGTCGGCGAACGCGGCATACTCGACGGCCCGGCCCTCGCCCGGCGACAGCAGGCCGAGCGGCATCGGCCGCGAGGTGCCCGGCTTCAGCGGCGCGATGCTGACGCCGCAATTGCCGGTCACCACCGTGGTCACGCCCTGCGAGATCTTGCAGGTCATCTGGGGATCGACGAGGACCGCGCTGTCGTCATGGGTGTGCGAATCGATGAAGCCCGGCGCGACGATGCGCCCGGTGGCGTCGATCACGCGACGCGCCGCGTTGCCTTCAAGTTCGCCGATCGCAACGATGCGGCCATCCTTGATGCCGACATCAGCGGCGAAACGCGGTGCGCGCGTGCCGTCGACGACGGTGCCGCCGCGGATGATGAGATCGAAAGATGCAGGCGAAGGCTGGGTGTCGGTCATGAGGTCTCGTGCGGAATTGTAAGAAGCTGGCGAGACTATCCGCTGGACGCATCGACGCGTCCAGGCCGACCGGCATGAGCCGTGCGCTGGTCTGTACTGCTGATATGGTCGACCTTAGGCATTCGGCGCACGACCGACGACGTTTGCGCTTATCCGGAAGTTGGATTCGAGCGCTTGCCTCGCGGCCAGTGCGCTCCCTCTCCCCATTCTTACGGGGAGAGGGCTGGGGGGTGAGGGGGACTCTCCACACGCACCGACTTCGCGGAGAGTCCCCCTCACCCGGATTGCATCTTCGATGCATTCCGACCTCTCCCCGCAAGCGGGGCGAGGTGAGCACCGTGCACGCCGCGGGACGGCTGCTCCGATCAACCCGCCGGGCGCCGCTGCGCGACGATCTGCCGGTACAGCTCGGCATAACGACCGGCGCGGTGCCGCCACGACACGTCGGTCAGCATCGCGTTGAGCTGCATGCGCGGCCAGTTCGAGGCGTTGCTGCGTGCGGCATAGAACGCGGCCGCGGCCCGGCGCAGCGCGTGGTCGAGCGCCTCGGCCGTGACCGGGCTGAACTTGAAGC
>JBARNF010000109.1:0-2773 GCA_049802835.1 Bradyrhizobium sp. | reverse complement strand
GGCCTTCACCCGGCATTCCCCGCGCCCTCTCGTTTTTCGAAGGGCGCAGCGATCGCAAAGCTCGGGCGTGATCCGCCGCGAGAACGAGAGGTCGTGCGCCAAGGCCGTTTGAGACGTGAACCTTGCGTATCCATTATGTCGGCCGTGCCCGTGGGTTTCTTGGCGGAGAGGCTATCGCATATGAGGAGACAGGCTGTGGCACGCGTTCAGTTTGCGGCAATCCTTCGAGACGGTTGCCTCCGGCGGCCCCTCAGGATGAGGAGCTGTTTCGCGGTCAGTCCAAATCCTCATGGTGAGGAGCGCCACTCGCGGCGCGTCTCCGGACGATGCTGCGCATCGCCGGAGAACCATGAGGCCCGAGATCGCCTCGGAGAAGCAGGGTGTCACCTGCCGGACACGGGAGCTGCAACGCTGACATTCCACGCGGCACGATCTATCTTGTTTGATGTTCCTCAAGTCCCGTGCGACCACGGCCGCTAGCTTGGGAACGCGGAGGACACGGGTGCTGCTGGCGATTTTCACGGACATCCATGCCAACCGGCAGGCCTTTGCGGCCTGCCTGGAGGCCGCGCGCGCGCGTGGCGCCGAGCGCCTCATCTGCCTCGGCGACGTCGTCGGCTATGGCGCCGATCCCGAATGGTCGGTCGATACGGTGATGGAGATGGTCGCCAATGGCGGCCTGGCGGTGCGCGGCAACCACGACAATGCCGTCTCCACCGCCAGCGAGAGCATGAATGCCGAGGCGCAGGCCGCAATGGACTGGACGCGGGGCCGCCTCAGCGCCGAGCAGCGCCGTTTTCTGGCCGAACTGCCGATGAGCGTCGGCGACGACGACCGGCTGTTCGTCCATTCCGAGGCGTCCAGCCCGCCGCGCTGGCGCTACGTGCAGTCGGCGACCGACGCGGCGCGCAGCATGATCGCGACCGAGGCCCAGGTGACGTTCTGCGGCCACATCCACCGTCCCGCTTTGTACTCGATGTCGGCCACCGCCAAGATGACGAGCTTCACGCCGACCGCCAACATGCCGGTCCAGCTGCTGCGCGGCCGGCAATGGCTCGCCGTGGTCGGCTCGGTCGGGCAGCCGCGCGACGGCGATCCCGCCGCCTCGTTCGCGATCTTCGACACCAGGACGCGCGAGCTGACCTATTGCCGCGTGCCGTATGACGTCGAGACGGCGGCGCAGCGCATTCGCGACAACGGCCTACCGCCGTGGCTGGCGCAGCGTCTCACGGTCGGGCGCTGATCCGATGGTGCGCTCGCTCGTCAAATCCGGCGCCGTCATCGACGGCTTCACGATCGGCGAATGCCTGCATTCCGGCGGCATGGCGACGCTGTGGAGCGTCACCCGTCCCGACATCGACCGTCCCGTTCTGATGAAGGTCCCGCGTGTCTCCGAGGGCGAGGATCCCGCGGCGATCGTCAGCTTCGAGATGGAGCAGATGATCCTGCCGAAGCTGTCGGGGCCGCACGTGCCCGCCTGTTTCGCCGCCGGCGATTTCGCGACGCAAGCCTATGTCGTGATCGAGCGCATCCCGGGCGAGACGCTGTACCAGCGCCTGCCTGAATTGCCGCTGCCCTACGAGGAGGCGCGCGGGCTGGTCGCGAGGATCGCGACTGCGCTCGCCGACCTGCACCGGCAGCACGTCATCCATCACGACATCAAGCCGTCCAGCATCATGTTCCGTCCGAGCGGCGAGGCGGTGCTGATCGATTACGGCCTGTCCTGCCACAAGCATCTGCCGGACCTGCTGCAGGAGGAATTCCGCCTGCCTTACGGCACCGCGCCCTACATGGCGCCGGAGCGCATGATGGGCACGCGCAGCGATCCGCGTAGCGACCTGTTCTCGCTCGGCGTGCTCTTGTATTTTTTCACCACCGGCGTGCGGCCGTTCGGCGAGACCGAGACCCTGCGCGGCATGCGCCGGCGGCTGTGGCGCGATCCCTATCCGCCGCGGCAATTGAAGCCGGATTATCCGCCGTGGCTGCAGGAGATCGTGCTGCGCTGTCTCGAGATCGAGCCGGTGTGGCGCTATCCGACGGCGTCGCAGCTCGCCTTCGATCTCACCCATCCCGACCAGGTCAAGCTCACGGCGCGCTCGGAGAAGGTCAAGCGCGATCCGATCACGACGGTGTGGCGACGCCGCTTCAATCGCGGCCTGGTGCAGCCGGAGAGCCGATCCGACGTCGCGGTGCAGCTTGCAGCGAGCCCGATCGTGGCGGTCGCGATCGACACGTCGGAAGGCACCGAAGAGCTCAGCACCGCGCTGCGCGTGACCGTGCAGCGCATCCTCGCGACGCTGCCGGCCGCGCGGCTCGCCTGCGTCAACGTGTTGAAGCTCGGCCGCATCACCATCGATCGCACCCTGGACGAGGAGGGCAACAACAAGCACATCGACCGCATGGTGGCGCTGAAGCACTGGGCGACGCCTTTGAAGCTCGACGCCAGCCGGCTGACGGTGCACGTGCTCGAAGCGGTCGATCCGGCCGCGGCCATCGTGGAGTTCGCCGAGGTCAACCAGGTCGATCACATCATCATCGGCGCGCGCCGCGATTCGGTCCTGCGCACGTTGCTCGGCAGCGTCTCGGCCAAGGTGGCCGCCGAGGCCAATTGCACCGTGACCGTCGTGCGTCCGCCGCGGCTTGCCGCGCCCGAGGCGGACGAGGATGACGACGGGCCGGCGAAAGCTGTGTCTGGGCCACGATGATCAAGCGATGGCTCGCGCCGCTCATCGCCTTGCTGAGAGTCTGAATCAAGAGACGGAGATGTGTGAAC
>JBARNF010000108.1:0-1968 GCA_049802835.1 Bradyrhizobium sp. | reverse complement strand
GCACTGGATCAACTCGCTGCTGGCGCCGGAGAGCCATGGGCCGACCGGAGCGAACGCACGCTTCGAAGAGCCGGAGACGCCGTCACTCTACTCCGCAATTCGGCGGAGGGAATCAGGCTTACCCGATTTCCCCGATCATCACTGTCATATTTTGTTTTTGCTGTGGCCGAACGAAAGACTTGACTGCGATGCATCGGCAGCAGCGGGCAGCGGTCGAGAATCGGACGCAGGGGAAAGCCTCACTCGCCCGCCAGCCGCAGCGGCGCCGGGCGGCTGCTCTCGAGCGCGCGCAGCCGCGTCTCCTCGCGGGCGATGTAGTTGCGCGTGCTCGGGACGACGCCCTGACGCTTGGTCATCTGGATCTGGAACACCATCATGTTCTGCGCGCGGAACGCCATCTCCGAGGCGGCAAGATAGAACTCCCACATGCGCACGAAGCGCGCGTCGTACAGCCGCTCCGCGTCCTCCCGGTGGGCGAGGAAGCGGTGCCGCCACGCCTTCAGCGTCTCGGCATAATGCAGGCGCAGGATCTCGACGTCGGTGACGAGGAGCCCGGCGCGCTCGATCTGCGGCAGCACCTCCGACAGGGCCGGGATGTAGCCGCCGGGGAAGATGTATTTCTCGATCCACGGATTGGTGAAATAGGGGCCCTCGGAGCGGCCGATCGCGTGCAGCACCGCGATGCCGTCGTCGGCGAGCGCGTTCGCGCAGGCGCGGAAGAACGCGTCGTAGAACTGCACGCCGACATGCTCGAACATCCCGACCGAGACGATGCGGTCGAATGTCTGCGGAACATCGCGATAGTCCTGCAGGCGGAACTCGACGGCGAGCCCCTTCTCGCTGGCGCGGGTGCGCGCGACCGAGACCTGTTCCTTGGACAGCGTGATCCCGGTCACCCGCGCGCCGCAATACTCCGCGAGATAGAGCGCGAGCCCGCCCCAGCCGCAACCGATGTCGAGCACGCGCTGGCCGCGCTCCGCCAGCAGCTTGGCGGCGAGGTGGCGCTTCTTGGCGAGCTGAGCGTCGTCGAGCGTGTCGCCGGCCTCCTCGAAATAGGCGCAACTGTATTGCCGGTCGGAATCCAGGAACAGCGCATAAAGCTTTGCGTCGAGATCATAGTGATGGGCGACGTTGTTGCGCGCACGCGGCCGGCGATTGAGCTGCTTCCACCGGCGAACCAGAAAGCGCCACATCGCCAGCGGCAGCAGCCAGCGCAACGGCGCGCTGCGCCCGGGCTTGGCGACGAGAGCGAGGAAGTCCGCGAGCGTCCCCTGCTCGACGACGAAGGTGCCGTCCATATAGGCTTCGCCGAGATTGAGCTCGGGATCGAGCAGAACGGCGCGCTGCGCCGCGGCCGTAACGAAACGTACGGCCACCGGATCGCCCTTCCCGTCTCCGAACGTGAAAGTCGAACCGCGTGCCGTCGTCACGAGCAGGTGACCGCGTCGGACCAATGATGCGAGCGCGGTACGCAACACCCAATCCATCGGCGGCCTCCTAGCGCCGATTCGACTGTCGTCCCGGTGGCCGTCGAATCGGCCGGTATTCCGGGGGTGAACGCCGGCGGTTGAAATTCGTCCCGCCGGTGTCCCGCAACCTCTGCGATTAAAGCAATGTTTTGCCCGCCCGGCAAGGCGGCATCTCCCCGTAGGCTGCCTCGATCCCAACAAAAGTGGCTCGCATAAAGGGCGGAATGGAGTAAATCATAGCCCCGCAGGGGGCGGTTCCCGCGCGAATCGCGGGTCATCAAAGGGAATGGCATTTCGTGTCGAGACACTTTTGGCCGATCGCATGGGGTATCACGATGGCGCTCGGGAGTTCCGCGGGCGCACAGGATTTCAGCGTCGGCAAGACGCCGGCCCAATTGTTCGCAACGGACTGCGCCGCCTGCCACAAGACGGCGCAGGGCCTGGCGCGGGGCAAGGATGCCTCCTCGCTGGCGAGCTTCTTGCGCGAGCACTACACCAC
>JBARNF010000107.1:0-4924 GCA_049802835.1 Bradyrhizobium sp. | reverse complement strand
CACCAGGATTGCCGTCATGGTTCAAAGATCCATCACAGCCGGGCTTGCCGCGATCGTTACAATACCCGTTCCCCGGCAACGATAGCCCGAGTTTTCCTCCCATTCCGGCACCTGCCCCCGAACCATCAACTATCCCTGGAAGCCAGATCCGCCAATGGCTGTTTGACTATCTGCTCGGAAGCAATCTTCTGGACCAAGGGCAACTTCCGCAGACGTCACAGTCGGTACTGAAAAATGATGCCAGTCGCAATGTAATTGATACGGACATGAGACTGGTTGCCTCACAGCAGGCCGATCAGGGTCATCCGACCCGGGCATCGCAAACAGGTTCAAACGATGAACCATCGAAACCTCAGAATCGCTTCTTAACATCGCGCGTTGAGTACCGTTGATCTGCACGGGGACGTGATTGAACTCGCAGTGTGCCTCTGCCTCCTCCGAACGGATCGCCGGCATGCTCACGGTGTTGCCTTGTTCAAGGACTGCGAGCTTGCAGTTGTGTCAACTCCTAACATTGTCAAATCAAGGAGCATGCCCAATGGGCGGACAATCGACCACCACACAAACACAGCAATCGCAGACCGCGCCGTGGCAGGCGGCGCAGCCGCTGCTTCAGGGCATCCTGTCCCAGGCGGGCGGCGCGTTGAGCAACACCGGGTTGACCAGCTCTGAGACCGGTGCGCTCGATGCGCTGAAGCAGAATGCGGCGCAGGGCAATCCCTATGCCGGCCAGATCGGCTCCTACACGCAGTCACTGCTCAATGGCGGCAACGCCCTGGCGCAGGCGCCAGGCGTGCAGTCCAACCTGCAGACGCTGCAGAGCCAGCTGACGCCCTATGCCAACGGCAGCATGATCGGCAACAATCCCGCGCTCGCGGCCCAGCTGGCGCAGATCCAGAACGACGTCGGCGCCTCCGTCAACGGCCAGTTCGCGGCCGCGGGACGCGATTTCAGCGGCGCCAACCAGATGGCGTATGGCCGCGGTGTGGCGGCGGCGGAAGCGCCGGTGATCGCGGCCCAATACAATCAAGACGTCCAGAACCAGCTCACCGCGGCAAATGCGCTCTACAGCGCCGGCAACACCACGGCCAATACGCTCAGCGGGATGCAGCAGCAGTATCTCGCCAATCAGGGCCAGGGCGTGACCACCTCGCAGGCCGCACTCGATGCGCAGAACTACGGTGCGAACGCCACGCTCGCCGAGGAGGCGCAGCGCCGCGGCATTCCGGTGCAGGCGCTCGGGCTGCTGGCGCAGATCGGCACGCCGATTGCCCAACTCGGCCAGCAGACCAATGGAACGAGCACGGAGACGAAGCAGATGTCCGGGGCCGATCAGTTCTCGAAGATCGCGGGCGGCATCAGTAGCCTGCTCCAGCCGTTCGGCGGCGGGCTCAGCAAGAAATTTCTTGGCGCGTAGGCGCCGATTGTCCAATCGCGTGACGTACCTGAATGGAGCAGAGTCGTATGCCGAATGAACCGGAGGCCATTCTGACTGGGGCCGCCTTTGAGCTGGACAATGCAGGCTATCGGCCGATGCCTGATCCAGAGACGCAGCCGGATCGTGAAGCGATCGACGGTGATGCGGCGTCGCTGCGCGAAGCCGCCGAGCTGCGGACCGCTTCCCGTTCGCCCGTGATGGTCCGGGAGTATGTCGACGAGGACGGCAACGCCGTCGACCGCGGCGAGGCTGTTACCTTGGAGCGTGCGGCGCGCGATCATGCACGCGTCAGGGCAGCGGAAGTGCGTCAGGGCGCGATTGAGCAGTCGGAGTTCGATCCGCGTGCGACCGAACTGGCCGGAGCGACCGGCGAGGGCGGCACCGAACCGAACGAAGCGATCGGGGAGGCGGACGCAGAGAGAGAGGCTCGGACCGAAGCCGGCGAAATGACGGAGGACGGCTCCGGCCGGCTTGCGCCAGAGCTGGAAAAAGCGCTGCAGCATCCGCAGGTGCTGCAGGCGATCGAGCAGAAGATCGGGGAGGCGGAAACGGCCCGCCAAACCTATCGTGAGGGCCTGGCGTCAGCGGTCCAGATCGCGCAGGCGAGCTTCCTCAGCCAGTTTCCGGAATTTGCAGGCATGGCCACGGAGCAGATTCCTGCGGCGCTCGAACGGATGTCGCGCGAGGATCCCGGCAGGCTCGGACGGGTTCAGGCAGCAATCGCGATGTCCGATCAATTGCTGGCGCAGCAGTCCCAGGAGCATCGCCGGCAAGCCGAGACTGCCCAGCAGAATTTCCAGTCCTTTGCTCAGGAGCAGGACGGCAAGCTCGAGGGCATGCTCGAGCGCGAGCCGAGGTCCGTCCGCCAGGCCGTCGCCGCAGAGATCATGGCGGCGGCAAAGGAGAATGGGATCTTTCCCGCAGAACTCAACCGCTTGTTCCAGACCGAGCCTCTGATGCGTCACGCGACGTTTCAGCGCATGATGTATGATGCGGCGCGCTATCGGCTGATGATGCGGGCGAAGGACGCCGCGGTCACGAAGGCCGTGCCGCCGGTGATGCGGCCGGGTGTGGCTGCATCATCCGGCGAACGCGCCCGGACCGATCTGCGCGCGCTCAACGCGCGCCTGACATCATCAGGTGAGCTCAAGGACGCCGTGGCGCTCTATCAGGCCCGCAGGTCAGGCAGGCCGTGAGCGGGGCGATGGCCAATCCGGTTCTTGTCGCGCTCGCCGAGGTGCGGAGGCGGCGTGCCCCTTTGTTTGCGCGCTGGTGCGAGCGGGAACAGGAGAGCTTCTGCCCGGCCTCTCCGGCGGCGGTCGCGCGCTTTGCCAGAGAAAGCGCCGGTCTTGGTGTCGACAGGCTCTGGCAGGCGGTTCTCGACATCTCCAGGACGCACGTGTTGTTGGGACTGGCGGACCCGACATCGGGGCCACCGGTCGCCCTCGTCGTTGACGAACTCGCCAGTCTCTCGCCGCCGCGATGCTGGCCGGATCCGTGGAAGGAGCGCTTCAAGGCGCTGCCCCATGACCTGAAGGTCTTCATCGCGGGCCACGAGATCCGGCGCGAGAAGAGCCTGAGACGCACCCAGCATGCTCTGGCGCACGCGAACAAGACGCTCGCACTGCTTCGGTCCGCACGTCACACGCAAGAAGAGGATCAATCGATTGAAACAGAACCGCAGTCAACCGACGCTCGACGATAGAATCGAGCAGCTTCGAGCCGAGATCGAGCGCATTGTTCAGGATCGTGTCGAGACCATCGCAAAGCAGAGTCCCGGCGTTCCCAAGGGCGTGATCCGCAATCTGCTGGTCGCCCGAGCGCCATCCTGTGCCTGCGAGCAGTATCTGATGCTGCGGCGGGAAACGTAGCGATCACGCAAGGCGACCGCGCTCTTGGACGAGCCGCAGGTGTCCACACATCCCCCCGGCAAAAAGCCAGAGATCCCGACAGTCCCTGGGGCTGTCATTTTCATTGAGGAGCAGCATGACACTTTATCGATGGTCGCAGATGCCATCTGCGGATGCGACGGCAGATCCCACGATCAACTGGTCAGAAGACCAGGCCCCTTCGAGCATCAATGACTCGGCTCGTGCGATGATGGCCGCGACCGCCAAGTATCGCGACGACATCGCGGGTGCGATCGTGACCAGCGGGACGACTACGGCCTATGCGGTGACGAGCAATCAGCAGTTCGACACGCTGCCGCATCTCAACGGCCAGATCATCGCGTTCACGCCGCATGTCACCAACGGTGCACCGGTGACGCTCAACGTCGACTCGCTCGGCGCGAAGCCGCTGCGCAGCGCGCCGAATACGGAACTTCTGCCCGGCACGATCATCCAGGGGACGCCCTACGTCGCCGTGTACAACCACGCCGACGGCAGCTTCTATCTGCATGGATTTTACGGCAATCCGTATAATATTCCGCTCGGGGCTACACTCGAATATTGGGCCGGGAGCACGCCGAACAGTTCGTTCGCGTTCCCCTACGGTCAGGCGATCAGTCGGACGACCTATGCAACCCTATTTGCGCTGATCGGCCTTAACTACGGTTCCGGCGACGGGGCGACCACGTTCAACCTGCCTGACTTGCGTGGGCGCGGGACGGCATGCCCCGACAACATGGGGGGATCGTCGGCTAATCGGCTCGTGTCGGGAGCGCTCGCCAGTATCCGTCACAGCCTGGGTGGTGCCGGCGGCGAGGATGTGCATATGCTTACACTTTCAGAGCTGCCGTCGGGCATTACGTCAGCTGGATCGAATAACATCACGGTCCAATCACAAAACGGCCTTACGGGTATCCCCGTCACAACAGCCGGGACAAATGTCCAGGGGGGGGCCGCCGCGTTCGGTTCTGGAGGACCGTATTCCGCAAACTCCAGCAGCGCAAGCTGGGCCGGCGTCAACTCGCTCTCAGGCGCCAACACGATCAACGTCACCTCGAACAACACGGGCGGATCGTCTCACAACGTCGTTCAGCCTACCATCCTCTGCAATCGCATCATGCGGATCATCTGACATGCCCTAGCATGCGGGGCGAAATCGGCCACACAACGATGGCGACGCTATTCTGCAATAGCAGTGGAACGCCGCTTTAGGCTATCCCATGCCGACTTCATTGCGCCGTCTGTGGCGATTCCGGCGGCTCTGGAAAGCATCGTTGGCCATTCGTCGACCAGCCGGCATAGCAGGAACGACGCGACGAAAACGCCGGCGATGGTCAGGGCAATCGAGGCCGGGGCAGCAAGAGAGCGCGGGAGTGTGACGACGAGCCAGCTGGTCATGCTGCAGATGATCGGCAGATGGATCAGGTAAAGCGTAAACGATATGCGGCCCAGCATCCGGCCGATCGCGCCGCCGATCGAGCGCTGCAGAAGCGGCCAAGTCAGGACTACGGCTACGATCAGGGTGGCCGAAAGTACTTGCCATCGCATCATATCGGCGAGCGGGAAATGCAGGCGAGCCAGCACCTTTTCGGTTGCA
>JBARNF010000106.1:0-2859 GCA_049802835.1 Bradyrhizobium sp. | reverse complement strand
GGTGAAGCCGATCGAGAACCTCTCGATCTACGCCAGCCACAGCGTCTCGTATCTGCCGAGCTCGGGCGACCAGTTCAGCACGCTGTCGCCGGGGACGGCGATCGCCGCGCCGGAGAAATTCGTCAACCAGGAGGTCGGCCTCAAGTGGGACGTGTCGCCGCGGCTGCAGTTCGTCACGGCCGTCTACGACCTCGATCGCCCCAACTCGCGGCTCGCCGATCCGAGCAATCCTGGCTTCTTCCTCCTCACCGGGGCGACCAACGCGAAGGGCATTGAGGTGGGATTGAACGGCTACGTGACCGATGCCTGGCAGGTGGCCGGCGGCTACGCCTACACCGACGCCCGCATCGTCAGCAAAACGTCGCCGGTGATCGTCGCCGGCAACCGCGTCGGCATGGTTCCCTACAATACGTTCACGCTGTGGAACAAATACCAGATCAACGAGATCTGGGCGGCCGGCCTCGGCATCATCCGCCAGACCAGCTCTTACGCGTCGTCCGACGACACCGTGGTGTTGCCGGGCTTCACGCGCCTGGACGGCGCGATCTTCGGCAAGGTGGACAAGGCGTTCCTGCCGGCGGAGATCAAGGCGCTGCGCTGGCAGATCAACGTGGAGAATATCCTGAACACGAGATATTACTCGATGGCGGACGGCAACAACAACATCACGCCGGGATCGCCGCGCGCGGTGCGCGGCTCGGTGACGGCGAGCTTCTAGAGCGCAATCAGGCCCGCCCCGGACTCGATCCGGGGCGGGCGCGCAATACCGACCTCGGGTCCATCCGAGAGGGGTATTGCGTCCTCCAGCGACGACGCGCCGCGTCTTTCGCGTTGTACAACTGGCGCGTTTCGTGATTAAGTTGCGACGGGGTGATATCCGGACAAAAAGAAGAGAGAATCCGGCCAGATCCAGAGGGGCAAGCATGGCTCCGCAGCAGGAAAAATCAGGTCAGCCCGGGTGGATGCCCGCGCCCAGCACCGTCGTAGCGGAAACGCGGCTGGTGCCGCCGCGCCGAGAGGCGGCGGGAAGAGCGGCGGTGGCGCAGGCCGGTGCGGCTCCCCCGGCAACGACCTATCGGATTCTGCGAACCACCGAGGTCGATCCCTATGATGCGCCCGTCGTGCGCACCGAAATTCCAGCCCTCGGAGTGGCGCTGGCCCGGCCACCCGGGGATTCGTTTCAGGGAACCAAGCGCAAGGCCGCGAAGCTGTCGATCGGGAGCGCGCAGATCGAGAGTTTCGACGATCTCACCACTCTCGTCGCGAGCTTGCCCGCCGACGAGGACATGACGTCACACACGCCGCCGATCAGCGACGACAAGACCTCGGACCGCGTCGAGGAGGAAGAGCGGAACGTGAGCCTCCACGCCTTTCTCTTTGCCGCGAGCCGCGAAGACGACAACGATTTCCATCTCATCATCGGTCGAGCGCCGAGCGCCTCGCTGCTCTGCATGACCGCCGAGGTTTCCGGTCTGCCGCCGGCGGACAGCGCGAGCTTCGCGCCCCTCAAGCGCAGTCGCGATGCGTTCAAGGACTTTTTCAAGGACAATCTGCCGGGCTCCACTTACGACTTCTACGACCCGCCGATTCCAATCGAGATTCAGGGGTCTCTGTTCTTCGACATCACCCACGCCACCGGCTCTCACCCCGGTCCGAGCAAGCTGCGTCCACACATCCCGACGATCTGGGAGATTCACCCGATCACCAACATCGTGTTCGAACCGGACGCGTGATCACATGGCGGAACGCGACACCCGCCGGACAGCCGCGCGGCGCAGCCGATCGGAGGCCACGCGCAAGACGAAAGCGTGGCTGCCGGACGCGAGCTCGGTCGTCGGCGAAAAGGCATTGATCTCACCGAAGGGAAGGAAATATCGCGTTCTGACGACCACCGAGCTGGATCCCTATGATCGGCCTGAAAAGGACGGAGAACAGAAGAAGGGCGGCAGCTGATGCGCGAATTGCCGCCGGGGGCGGCGGAAATCGGCTCATGCAGGTCGGACGGCCATCGCGTGACAACGCCACGTCGTTGGCGTCACACTTGGAGGAAGGAAGCATGTACACCTTGTTCCGGAGCATATCGCTGCGCAATTTCTTGTCGCTGCAGGCGCCGTCGTTGATCGCGTCCTTCGTCATCGCCGAGCTGTTCTACAAGTTTCACAGCTTCACGCTCGAATGCCTGGCGTTTCTCGCCACGTGGTTCGTTCTCGACGCGGCGGCGACGGCCGTCCGCAACCTCTGGATCGGCCGCAGCAGTTCGGTGACCGCCGGCAATCCATGAACGGCGCGAGCAGCCGAAGCGGCTGTTCGATCGGGACGGCATGCGCGCCCGGCCGCGCAGGCGCAATCGCATCGGCCCCGAGCGCAGGTTACGCGCGACTGACAACGTCCGCTGCGCCCGACATCATCATGGACGACTTCACCGGGCAGCGGACACCGAAAGGTCTTTCAGATGAGTGCGCCAGCCAAGCGAAGGCGAAGCATCGCCGCGAAGGGCGCGAAGCCCGAGAAAAGCACGAAGCCTAGGAAAAGCACGACGAAACGACGGGTGGAGACGGCGGCTTCGCCGGACCGACCGCTCAAGCTCCGCAAGCAAGGACTCGGCGCGGAGAAGAAGAAGTCGGACGGAAGCGGGCCGCTCGAGTGGCTGGTGCCGATGCTGGAGTCGGCCTATACGCCGCTCGGGCCGCACGACGCGAGCATGCGCAAGGCCGTCACGATGGCTGTCAGCAGTTTTCAACCGAGCGCGGCGGCGCTGGTCGTGCCGCCCGACGCGACGGTGTGGCGGGACGTCTTCCTCGAATACAAGAAGCGCAAAGCCGGGGCGGTCGCAGCGCCGCCGGCCGCTGCGGCCATGGC
>JBARNF010000105.1:0-2837 GCA_049802835.1 Bradyrhizobium sp. | reverse complement strand
CAGCAGGTCCCAGCGCCTTCGCTGGCGTCGTGCGCAGGGTTTCATGGGTTCGGCAGAGTAATGCGCTGACGGTGCCGGGATCGGAAGTGGCGGCTGGGGATATCCGCCGCCGATTGACCCAATCATTGCCACCCTCGGGCGGAGAGTTGGCGGAAGCAGAAATAACGCTATGGCTACAGCTTTTAGAAGGCAGCTTTAAACTGATCTACAAAGACGGTAGCGCTCGCATTCCTACGTCCCCGGGGTGATGCCGAATATCGCAAAGCAAACGGTCTCCCACCGCGTCAGGATTGAGAGACCAAAGATAGATGTGGCGCTTTACGCAAGGCGTTGGCAAATAAGTTCAAGAGTGATTCGCCAGACCAAATAGAAGTAGCCTTGGCGAGGACTTCAAAAGTCCCCTCAGCGCTATCTTCCAATACGACAAAGACGCCACCATCCCCACCAAGATCGTCAAGAGCTTGGTCATCAAAGGTGACGCGGGAAATCTCGGTGAGCCACAGTGTTTTGTGGTTGTCGATGGCAACAGATAGGTCTTCATCCATGGCTTCTTCTCCTGCGCTTCATCCTTCGGTCCGCGAACGTCGCGAACCGCGCATGTCGGCTGCGGCTCTTGCCGAATATTTGATCCTGCGTCCCGATGGGCAACAGAACATCTTGCATGACAGCAAGTACTCACGTCCGCCCATCGTGACTGCCAACGGCGAAGCGATGAGGGCACTTCGGGCATACAACCAAGACCCTCGGCGCTCACAAGACGCCCTGCTTCGGGTTAAGGGCGCGTTAACCATAAAATCCGAGGCGGCGGATATCACGCCAAAGCAGCGCGATGAAGCCCTTCGGTGTCTCGAAATCATTGATTTGTTTGAGCGGAATGAGAACGCATTGGGTATGCGTTCCATGGCCCTTAGCGAAGCGCCAACCCTGCCTGCTATCGAAATCGAGGGAGTCATGGTTTCAATTCGCCCTGACTTCATCGTTGGGGGCGGAGGCCCGAGTCGCGTCGGTGCAGGCATTCTTAGGGTCGCAAAAGCCCCCGACCCGGCAGGCGGCAAGAGACCGGAAACGCGAACGCGGCGAGGCGAAATTCGGCGTGAGATGGCTCGCTACATGGTCGCGATGCAGCAACTCTTGTTGGAAGCGCAGAACGGCGCGCTGGGAGTTCCGGACCGTGATCTTTGCTTCGTGGCGGACGTGCGCCTTGGTGAGAGGATAGGACCAGCCCCGGATCACGCCGTTCGCCTCCGCGACATCCGGGCTGCATGTAGGCAGATTGCCGGACTGTGGGAAGCTGTACCCCCCAAGGCGAGCCTACTCAAAAAATCCTAGCAATTTCAATTAGGCCACCTCCGTTCTCAAATCCGGCCACTGAGGTCGGAACTGGCCAGCAGCGGATATTGACCGACTAGGTGGCACTCAATAGATATATATCATTGATATCTATCATCAGGAGAAGGTACCCGATGTCCTCGACCGCCAAGCTGTTCATGCATGGCCGCAGCCAAGCCGTGCGGCTGCCGAAAGAATTCCGATTCGAGGGGACAGAGGTGCTGGTCAGCAAGGTTGGCGACAAGGTGATCCTGGAGCCGATCACAAAGCCGCCCCTCGACCTCGACAAGTTCTGGGCCGAGCTCGATGCGCTGGGGGCGCGTGACTTTCTGCCCGAAGGTATCCCCGATGATCCGCCGCTCCAACCGGACCCGCGCACGTTCTTCGACGAATGATCTGCCTCGACACCAACATCGTGATCGGCATCGTCAGCGGCCGCAGTTCGACCTTGCGGCACCGGCTCGGCGAGCAGATCCGTTCGGGCACGCGGATCGGGCTATCGGTCGTCGCGCTGTTTGAATTGCGCTATGGAATCGCCAAGAGCACCCGTCGCGCAGAGAGCGAGCGCCTGCTAAACCGCTTTCTAGAACTCGGAATCGACGTGCTGCCGTTCGAGCCCGAGGATGTTGACCATGCCGCCGACATCCGTGCCGGTCTGGAAAAAGACGGCGCCCAGATAGGACCGTTCGATTATCTGATCGCGGCACAGGCTCGCCGCCACAATGCAGCACTGGTCACCCAGAACACGCGCGAGTTCGAACGGGTGCCGGGACTGCTCGTGGTCAATTGGGCAGCCTGAGTCCTCTCCGCACGTGTCGCCCGCCCCGCCAAGGGTCGCAGCTTTGCCCTTGCTAATTTCGGCAAATCAGCATATTCTCCGTTTGTTCTTATCCAGCCGAGGGGCGCTTCCGGGTCGTCCAGTTGCGTGGGATGAGAATGCGGTGGACGTGGCGGGCCGTGCGTGGACGAAAGTCTGCGCGGACGAGCGGCTTGTCACGGACGGCGAAATCGCGTGGTCCTGGCGCCCCGACGCTGGCGCTAAGTCTCGTGTCGGTGCTCGCGCATCGCGCGAGGTGACGGGGGCAAGACAGCCCGGTCCCCGGGGAGATCGCGTATAAGCGTTAAAACCATCGCGCGGGGAAGGCCGGGTGTTCCAGGCCGTACCTGTGGTGACCGCCGCGTGCTTTTCTTGTTGCACGCGGGCCATGGGTGCCGGCCAGGCATCCGGCCTTCCCTGCGCCCTCGCGTTTTTCGAGGGTGGAACGATCAGCAAAGCTCGGCGCGATGGCGCGCGAGGACGAGAGCGCGTGTCTTTTGAGAGGGGCGACGATCGTGCGTCAAACTCAGTCGTCATCCTCGCGAAAGCGGGGATCCAGGTACGGCCCTGCCGGTATTATAAATTTTCATATAATTTAACCTAGAAATCTTTCTCAATTAGACAGGTACTTTTAAGTAAAAAAATTATTTTGTACAGGACTTATAGGATTTTTAATAAATACCGGCAGGGC
>JBARNF010000104.1:0-16372 GCA_049802835.1 Bradyrhizobium sp. | reverse complement strand
GGCTGACGCCGTACACCTCGACGCAGGAGAATGCGTGGATGGTGCTGGCGGCGCGCGCGCTCGCAAAGGAGACGCTGACGATCGACGTCAACGGCCAAGCAGTGAAGACCGCGCTCTATCGCAGCTACAAAGCTGCTGAGCTCTCGGGCCAGCCGCTGAAGATCACCAACACCGGCGATGCCCCGGTGCAGGCGGTGGTCTCGGTGTCCGGCTCGCCGCTGACGCCGGAGCCGGCGGCGTCCAACGGCTTCAAGATCGAGCGCAGCTACTACACGCTCGACGGCAAGCCGGCCGACATCGCCAAGGCGAAGCAGAACGACCGCTTCGCGGTGGTGCTGAAGGTCACCGAGGCCAAACCGGAGTACGGCCACATCATGGTGTCGGACTATCTGCCGGCGGGCCTCGAGATCGACAACCCGCATCTTGTGTCGTCGGGCGACAGCGGCACGCTTGACTGGATCGAGGACGGCCAGGAGCCGGTCAATACCGAGTTCCGCGACGACCGCTTCACCGCCGCGCTCGACCGTGCCGCGGATTCGAAGGCGGTCTTCACCGTCGCCTATGTCGTGCGCGCGGTGTCGCCCGGCAAATACGTGCTTCCACAGGCCTATGTCGAGGACATGTATAATCCCTCGCGCTATGGCCGGACGGGGACGGGCTCGGTGGAGGTCCGCGCGGCGAAATGAGCGAGGGTGAAGGACGCAATTCTGAGTTGGGCGGAACGGACTCTCCGCACACTCAGTCGTCATGCCCGGGCTTGGCCCGCCTGCGCGGCCGAAGCCGCTTCGGCGCGGCGAAGGCCCGGGCATCCACGCCTGCTCGTCCTGGGAAAGACGTGGATGGCCGGGACACGCCCGGCCATGACGGGAGGAGGGGGCGGGGCGCAAAACGGGTTGGGGCGATTGCGCTGGTCCTTGTCGTCTCGATCGCTCTCGCCGTCACCGCCTGGACCATCTCCCTCGGTCCGTTGCCGCTGCGCGAGGCCAGGGCGGTATCGACCACGGTGGTTGATCGTCATGGCAAGCTGCTGCGGGCCTATGCGATGGCCGACGGGCGCTGGCGGCTGCCGGTCAGCGCCAGGAAGGACGTTGATCCGACCTATCTGAAGCTGCTGCTGGCCTATGAGGACCAACGCTTCTTCAACCATCACGGCGTCGATCCGCGGGCGCTGGCGCGGGCGGCCGTCCAGCTCGGCTCGCACGGCCACATCGTGTCGGGCGGCTCGACGATCACGATGCAGCTGGCGCGCCTCTTGGAGCCGCGGCGGCAGCGCTCGTTCTCGGCCAAGCTGCGCCAGATCGTGCGTGCGATCGAGCTCGAGCGACAGATGAACAAGGACGAGATCCTCGATCTCTACCTGACGCTTGCGCCCTATGGCGGCAATCTCGAAGGCATCCGCGCTGCTTCGATCGCCTATTTCGGCAAGGAGCCGAAGCGGCTGTCGCTGGCGGAGGCCGCGCTGCTCGTCGCCTTGCCGCAATCGCCGGAGACGCGCCGGCTCGATCGCCATCCCGAGGCGGCGCAGCGCGGCCGTGACCGCGTGCTCGACCGCATGGTCTCCGAGAACGTGATCTCGGCCGACGACGCCGCGCAGGCGAAAGCGCAGCCCGTGCCGGCCTTGCGCAAGCCGATGCCGATCCTGGCGCCGCATGCGGCCGACCAGGCGACGTCGCTCGTGAAGGAGCAGCCGATCATCCGCCTGACGCTCGATGCGTCGCTGCAGAAGGCCCTGGAGCCGCTGGCGCATGATCGTGCGGCGGCGCTGGGACCCAATATTTCAGTCGGCATCATCGTGCTCGACAATGACAGCGGCGACGTGCTCGCCCATGTCGGCTCGGCGGATTATTTCGACGAGAGGCGGGCAGGGCAGGTCGACATGACCCGCGCCGTGCGCTCGCCGGGCTCGACCTTGAAGCCGTTCATCTATGGCCTCGCCTTCGAGGACGGCTTCGTGCATCCGGAGAGCCTGATCGAGGATCGCCCCGTGCGCTTCGGCTCCTACGCGCCGGAGAATTTCGATATGACGTTCCAGGGCACCGTGCCGGTGCGCAAGGCGCTGCAGCTGTCTTTAAATGTGCCGGCGATCGTGCTGCTGGACCGGGTGGGGGCCAGCCGGCTGTCGTCGCGGCTGAAGCAGGCCGGCGGCAATCTGGTGCTGCCGAAGGACGAGGCGCCGGGTCTCGCCATGGGGCTCGGCGGCGTCGGTGTGACCCTGCAGAACCTCGCGCAGCTCTATGCAGGCTTCCCGCGGCTCGGCACCACCAGGCAGCTCCGCGAGATCATGACGGGCGAGGGCACTGACGACGCCCGCGAGCCGATGCGGCTGATGGATTCCGCGGCTGCCTGGCAGGTCGGCAACGTGCTGCTCGGCACGCCGCCGCCGGAAAACGCGGCGCGCAACCGGATCGCGTTCAAGACCGGCACCAGCTACGGCTATCGCGACGCTTGGTCGGTCGGCTTCGACGGCCGGGTGACGATCGGCGTCTGGGTCGGACGCCCCGATGGCGCGCCGGTGCCCGGCCTAATCGGACGTGTCGCCGCAGCACCCATCCTGTTCGACGCGTTCGCGCGCAGCGGCAAGCTGCCGGCGGCGCTGCCGAAGCCGCCCAAGGGCGCACTGGTCGCCAGCAATTCAAAGTTGCCGCTGCCGTTGCGCCGGTTCCGTCCGCTCGGTGAGTTGGTGCGGACGGGCGCGGAGCTGGCGCCACGCATACAGTTTCCCCTGAACGGGTCTCGCATCGACGTGGATCGCGCGGCTGGCATCGAGGCAGCCGCGATGCCGGTGAAAGTGTCAGGCGGGGTGCCGCCGCTCACGATGCTGGTCAACGGATTGCCTGTCGG
The DNA here is from genome assembly GCA_049802835.1 of Bradyrhizobium sp. GTDB lineage: Bacteria > Pseudomonadota > Alphaproteobacteria > Rhizobiales > Xanthobacteraceae > Bradyrhizobium. Next base: position 13,531 of record JBARNF010000104.1, on the reverse strand, counting down.
CGAGATCGACAGCCGGCGCCAGCGCCTGATCGATCCGCCCGGACCGGGCTTTGCCCGCCTCACCGTGATCGATGCCACGGGCGCAGCGGACACAGTTGTGGTCAGAATCCAGTGACCGTTCGCTAAGCGGTTGTCGGCATGGCGGTTTCAGCGTATTCGGAACCCCATGGTCGAGACCTATGCCCGCCCCCGTTTTGGAGAGCCGCGCGAGCCGAAGAACCTGGTCAATCCGGGCAATCGGCTGGTGCGGATGATCGATGTCATCACCGTCAGCCACGCCAGGGCGATCGCGTTCCTGCTGGTGTGCGGGCTGCTTTTGTTCCTGCCGGGCTTCTTCACGATTCCCGCCATCGACCGTGACGAGGCGCGCTTCGCCCAGGCCACCAAGCAGATGGTCGAGAGCGGCGATTACGTCGACATCCGCTTCCAGGACGACGTGCGCTACAAAAAGCCGGCCGGCATCTACTGGTTGCAATCCGCCGCGGTCGAGACCGCGTCCGCGCTCGGACTGCCGCGCGCACAGCTGCGCATCTGGGTCTATCGCATTCCGTCGCTGATCGGCGCAATCGGCGCGGTGCTGCTGACCTATTGGACCGCGCTTGCCTTCGTCACACGGCGCGGCGCGGTGTTCGCGGCGCTGTTGTTGTGCTGCTCGGTGCTGCTTGGTGCCGAGGCGCGGCTTGCCAAGACCGATGCGATGCTGCTGTTCACGGTGGTGGCGGCGATGGGGGCGCTGGCGCGCGTCTACCTGTCCTGGCAGCGCGGCGAGGATCCCGAACATCCGCCATGGGGGCCGCCGGCGATCTTCTGGACGGCCTTGGCCGTCAGCATCCTGATCAAGGGTCCGCTGATCCTGATGCCTGTGGGGCTCGCGATCATATCGCTCGCGATCATGGACCGTGGTGCGAGCTGGCTGTGGCGCCTGCGCCCGCTGTGGGGCCTGATGTGGATGCTGGTGCTGGTGCTGCCCTGGTTCGTGCTGATTTTCCTCCGCGCCGGCGACGCTTTCTTCGCGGACTCCGTGGGTGGCGACATGCTCGCCAAGATCGGGGCACAAGAATCACACGGCGCGCCGCCGGGTCTCTATCTGCTGCTGTTCTTCATCACCTTCTGGCCCGGCGCGCCGCTGGCCGTGATGGCCGCCCCTGCCGTGTGGCGCGCGCGCCGCGAGCCGGGTGCGCAGTTCCTGCTGGCGTGGCTCGTGCCGTCCTGGATCGTGTTCGAGGCCGCGCTGACCAAGCTGCCGCACTACGTGCTGCCGCTGTATCCGGCGATTGCGATTCTCACGGTTGGCGCGCTGGAACGGCGCGTGCTGTCGCGGTCCTGGCTGCAGCGCGGTGCGGCCTGGTGGTTTGCGATTCCCGCCATCACGTCGGTCGTTGCGGTGATCGGAGCCATTATTGTCACGCACCAGCCGGTGTTCCTGGCTTGGCCGTTCGTGGCGGCGTCGCTGATCTTCGGCCTGTTCGCGTGGTGGCTGTACGACGACGGCCGCGCCGAGCGCTCGCTGCTGAATGCCGCAGTTGCAGCGATGTTTCTCGCCTTCGTGGTCTACGGCGCCGTGCTGCCGGCGCTGACGCCGTTGTTCCCGAGCGCCGAGATTGCGCGCGCGTTGCGCAACGTCGTCTGCATCGGACCGAAGGCGGCAGCAGCGGGTTTCCACGAGCCGAGTCTCGTGTTCATGGCGGGAACGTCGACACAGCTGACAGATGGCTCGGGCGCAGCGGATTTCCTCAGCCAGGGAACATGCCGCTTCGCCCTGGTCGAGCAGCGCACTGAACGTGCCTTCGTGCAGCGGGCTGAAGCCATCGGCCTGCGCTACAACGTTGCCAGGCGGATCGACGGCTACAACATCTCGCAGGGCCGTCCGGTCTCGATCGCGATCTACCGCTCGGAAGGCACCGAATAGATGTCTGCGCCCGACACGCCCTCGTCATCGCCCGGCTACTTCGCACAGCTCGTGATGGTCGGCGGATGGTCGCTGAGCCGCCTGGTGCGACGGCCGCAACAGGCCCCTGAGGCGGAAGCCTGGCGGCGCCTGTCGCGCCAGCTCTTGCTCATGGGTACGATCGGTCTCGGTGCGGTGCTGATCCTGATGATCGGATTCGATGCCATCGAGATCGGGCTGATGCCGGCGCGCGGCGCGCCCGGCCTGTGGCCGGTGCGCATCATCACCGACTTCGGCAAGGATGAGTATGTGCTCGAGATCCTCGGTGCGGCCGTCGTACTGACCATCCTGGTCGCGCCGCTGTGGCCACAGGCCTCGCGCAGCCGTCTGCTGCATTTTGCGACCCACGTTCAGTATTTCTTCTTCGCGGTGCTCGCCTCCGTGCTTGCCGCGCAGGTGTTGAAATATGTCATCGGACGCGGCCGCCCCTTCGTTGGCGGCAAGGCGGATGCCTTCAACTTCGATCCGTTCAACGGCACGTCGGCCTATTTCAGCCTTCCGTCGGCGCATGCGGTGACGGCGTTCGGGCTGGCCTTCGCGGTTGCCGCAGTCTGGCCGCGGCTGCGTGTTCCGATGTACATCTACGCCGTTGCCATTGCCATCAGCAGGCTGGTGCTGCTGGCGCATCATCCGAGCGATGTGGTCGCTGGTGCAGTGGTAGGATTGGTCTGCGCGATGCTGGTCCGCTACTGGTTCGCAGCTCGGCGGCTCGGTTTCCGCCTCGTCAAGGACGGCCGGATCGTACCGCGCTAAAGGGGTTGATAGGCGGCCCCAAGCCCCATAAGAAGCCTCCGCCGGAGCGCCCCGGGGCAGGAACCGGTCCGATCACGCCCTCACGAGTATCATTTTGTCGACCGAAACCCCCGTTGCCGTCTCCATCGTCGTTCCCGTACGCAACGAGGCCGGCAATATCACGCCTCTGATGACCGAGATCGCAGCCGCGCTCGATGGTCTCTGGTCGTATGAGATCATCTACGTCAATGACGGCTCGACCGACGACACCGCGGTGCGACTCGGGGAGGAGATGGCGCGGCGGCCGAATCTGCGGGTCCTGCGGCACGAAAGATCGACCGGTCAATCGGCGGCGGTCCGGAGCGGCATCCGCGCCGCTCACGGCGCAATGGTTGCGACTCTCGACGGCGACGGACAGAACAATCCGGCCTTTCTTCCCGACCTCATCGCGGCCCTCGAAAAGGGCGGCGCCCATGTCGGCCTCGTCGCAGGACAGCGGGTTGGCCGCAAGGACACCGGCTTCAAGAAACTGCAGTCGCGGTTCGCCAACAAGATCCGTAACGCAGTGCTGCATGACGGGACGCGCGACACCGGCTGCGGCCTCAAGGCGGTTCGCCGCGACGTGTTCCTGATGATGCCGTATTTCGATGGTCTGCACCGCTTCCTACCGGCACTGGTGCGGCGTGAGGGATACGACATCGCCTATATCGACGTGATCGACCGTCCCCGGCATTCGGGCGTGTCGAATTACGGGTTCTTCGACCGGCTCTGGATCGGGATCATGGATCTCGCCGGCGTGTGGTGGCTGATCCGCCGCAAGAAGCCGACGCCGATCGCGATCGAGGTGAAGTGATGCTGATTCAGTTCGGGCAGGCGCTCAACAACTATCTGTACGACATTTTCATCGCGAAGTTCGATTTCTGGCTCGTGTTCGGCCTCGCCGCGCAGCTCGCCTTCGCGGCCCGCTTCCTGGTGCAATGGATCGCGAGCGAGCGCGCCGGCAAGAGCGTGGTCCCGCTCGCGTTCTGGTTCTTCTCCATCGGTGGCGGGCTGATGACCCTGATCTATGGCCTCGTCAAGCGCGAGCCGGTCATCATCTTCGGCCAGCTCCTGTCGAACATCATCTACGTCCGCAACCTCATGCTGATCTTCAAGAGCCGTCAGCAGGGATCGCAGACGCTGAGCCGGTAGCAAACGCCGCAAAGCGCAGTTTCTGCTCAAGCTGGCCTTCGCAGCGGCGGTCGTGTTTGCAGAATGACTCCGGGCGTCCGATCGCAGAGCCGAGAAACGCCACAGTTCCCGCTGTAACGGCGGTGCCGGCATCAAGCTCGTGCGCTCAAGTTCTCGCGACGGAACCCGAGGTCTCGCCGCACGCGCGCAAAGCGTATCTCATTGTGATGGAGACAGTCTGATCCCGCCCTGCCGCGGAAATGCAGCTCCGAACGGAGGCCACTCTCCCCACTCTGATATGTGGTGCGCAAGGGGCTTGCTTCAAGAGAGGGGCTGTCCCGTAGAACCGCCGCACAAGCCACAACTACGGGGTGACCAGATGACTGCATTGTTGTCGATGTATCGGGCCAGCGCGGCTGATGGGAGCGAGGCGAACTATCATGAGGTGCTGGTCGTCGGAGCAGGTCCGACGGGGCTGATGTTGGCGGCCGAGCTGGCGCTGGCAAAAGTCGATGTTGCCATCGTCGAGCGTCGCGCCAGCCAGCATCTCATCGGCTCGCGCGCAGGAGGGCTGCATTCGCGCACGATCGAGGTGCTCGATCAGCGTGGCATTGCTGATCGATTCCTCGCACAGGGGCAGGTGGCGCAGGTTGCAGGATTCGCCTGGATACGTCTGGATATCAGCGACTTTCCGACGCGGCACGCCTACGGGCTCGCCCTCTGGCAGAACCGGATCGAGTCGATCTTGGCGGACTGGGTCGGCGAGCTCGGAGTGCCGATCTATCGCGGCCGCGAGGTCACGGGAATGAGCCAGGACGATACCGGCGTCGACATCGTTCTGTCTGACGGCGGCGCAATGCGCGCGGATTATCTCGTCGGCTGTGATGGTGGACGCAGTCTGATCCGCAAGACAGCAGGGATCGAGTTCCCCGGGTGGGATCCGACGATCAGCTGCCTGATCGCCGAGGCAGAATTGACGGAAGAGCCGGAGTGGGGCCTCCGCCACGACGATAATGGCATTCATTCCTTTTCGCGCACCGACGACGGGAACCGGGTGCGGCTTCTGGTCACCGAAAGGGAGGTTATCTCATTCCGCGATGGCAACGAGCCAAGCCTGCGCGATGTCAGCGCGGCGCTCATTACTGTCTACGGCAGTGACTATGGAGTTCACAGTCCAAGATGGATCTCCAGATTCACCGACATGACGAGGCAGGCTGCCTCCTATCGTGACCAGCGGGTACTGCTGGCCGGAGACGCCGCGCATGTGCATTTTCCGGTGGGCGGACAGGGTCTCAACATCGGCGTCCAGGACGCGGTGAATCTGGGCTGGAAGCTGGCTCAGGTGGTCAAGAAGATATCGCCGGATAGCCTCCTCGATACCTACCACGCCGAGCGCCATCCGATCGCGGCGCGTGTCCTGCGCGATACCATGGCCCAGAGCGCGCTGCTTCGACGCGACGACCGTATCGACGCCTTGCGCGAGACCGTCTCGCAGTTGCTGCAGATCGAGGAGGCTCGTAGGCGGCTTGCTGCAACGATGTCCGGCCTGGAGGTCCACTACGATCTCGGTGGAGGACATCCGCTGCTCGGGCGCCGCGTGCCAGATCTCGACTTGCGCACGGCCGATGGACCGCTGCGGGTCTTCACGCTCCTGCATGATGCGCAGCCCGTGCTACTCAATCTTGGTGAGCCCGGCAGTCCCGACATCACCGCCTGGGCCGACCGGGTGCGGCAGATCGATGCGGCCTATTCCGGCGCGTGGGAGCTTCCCGCTATCGGCACGGTTGATGCTCCCACCGCCGTTCTGATCCGCCCTGACGGATATGTGGCGTGGGTCGGAATGCTTAGCCTGCAGGGCCTGACCGAGGCACTCACCAAGTGGTTCGGGTCACCCATAGCGCGGTAGCACAGACGTTCTTCGCTGATTTTCCGTTCCTCGGCGCTCCTGCCGAAATGTGGGGCAGGCAATCGGCCCGCTCGCACGCGTTCTGCGCCGGTGCCGATGTGCTTGTGTGTGGTCCGACTGCACTCTCCAGGCGCCAATCACCGCGGCAGTGGCTGTGCCGACGACGAGGGCAGGGCGGCAGTCGCTGCGCTGTTGGCCGGCTCGCGGCGGGGCGCGACTTCGCCCGCCGCATCGAGCACGGGATAGGCGACCGAGCAGATGTGCGAATGGATCCGCCTGAGATCGCGCAGCACGTCGAGATGCAGCGACGTGGTTTCGAGCGTCTCGGAGCGGCCCTCGCGCAGGCGTTCCAGATGCCGCTCGGTGGCGCCGAGCTCGGCATTGCGGAGCTCGGCCTTCTGATCCAGCAGGCGGTGAGCCTGCTGGGCGTTGCCTGACATGAAAATGCCGAACGCGATGCGCAGCGACTCCATGATCTGCCGGTGGAACGCCTGCAGATCGTCGGCGCCCTCAGCCGAGAACTGGAACCTGCGCTTGATCTTCTTGGTCGCAAGCTCACTCAGGTTCTTGTCGATGATGTCGCCGATATGCTCCAGGTTGATGGCGAAGGAGATGATCTCCATCGCGCGCTTGCCTTCGCGCTCGTCCAGGCTGCCGCGCGTGAGCTTGGTGATGTAGAGCTTGATGGCCTCGTCGAGCCGGTCGACGACATTGTCCGCGCGCGAGACCTGGTCGACGAGACCGCGATCATTGGTCATCATTGCGGTCATCACGTTGCGCAACATGGTCTCGACCTGATCGCCCATGCGCAGCGCCTCGCGCGCCGCGTCGGCGAGCGCCAGCGATGGGGTTTCCAGCGCCGTCTCGTCGAGGTAGCGCGGCTTGGCCGGATCGATCTCGGCCGGACGATCCGGGAATAGTCTCGTCAGCAGCTTCTCCATGCCACCGAGCAGGCCGATGAAGGCCAGCGCCGTTCCGATGTTGAAGGCCATGTGGAACTGCGCGGTCAGCTTAGACAGATCCGGCTGCCACAGCTGCAGCTGCGCCGCGAGTGGAGGCAGGAGCTGGGCGATCAGGGCGACGCCGATGATGCGGTTGAGGAGATTGCCGACGGGCAGCCGATAGCTCGCCGGATTATCACGGCGGGCGCCTTCGAACACCGGATTGATGGCGCTGCCGAGATTGGCACCGAGCACCAGCGCCATGGCCGCCTCAGCCGAAATGAAATGCGCGTAGGCCAGCGACATCACCAGCAGCACGCTGGCGACGCTGGAGTGCACGACCCAGGTGACCGCAGCGCCGAAGATGACGCACAGCGTGACGTCAGCCGTGATGGCCTGCATGAACACGCGCATGGCCGGCGCGTCCTCGGCCGGCGCCAAGGTGTCGAGCAGGATGTGCAGCGACAGCAGCATCAGCCCGAGGCCGATCGACACCCGGCCCAGGTCCTTGATTCGCGAGCGCGGACCGCTGCGGAACGCCACCAGTCCGAGCACGAACAGGACGGGCGCCACCGCCGCGACGTTGAACGACAGCACCTGGACGATCAGCGTGGTGCCGATGTTGGCGCCGAGCATGATGGCGAGCGCCGGGATCAGGCCGACCAGGCCTACCGCAGCGAACGAGGTGGTGATGAGGGCGGTGGCCGTACTGCTCTGCAGCAGCGCCGTGAGGCCCAGTCCGGCAACAAGCGCACTGAACCGGTTTCGCAGCGCCCGCGACAGCAGCAGCCGGAGATCCGGGCCAAAGGCGCGCAGGATGCCGCTGTGGACCATGTGGAGGCCCCACAACAGCAACGCCACGCCGCCCATCAGATCGAGCAGAACCATGATTTCCGTTCGTTTCCTCTTCCGTTCGCGAGAAGGCTACGCCCAAACGGCTTGGGATCAACGACATTCTGTCGGCTCCGCCTGCCTGATCGGGAGGCGTTTTGTCTGCTCCTGCGGACGGGTTCAGGTCGCGTTGAAGGCCGCAAAACCGCGATCGAGATCGGTCTTGAGGTCCTCGACGTTCTCGAGTCCGATGTGCAGGCGCAGGGTGGGGCCGCCCGGTGCCCAGCTGGTGGCGGTGCGGTAGCTCGCGCAGTCGAACGGAATCGCGAGGCTTTCGAAGCCGCCCCAGGAATAGCCCATGCCGAACAGCGTCAGCGCGTCGAGCATCGCATCCACCGCGGCTTGCGGCTTCGGCTGCAGCACGATGCTGAACAGGCCCGATGCTCCGGTGAAATCACGCTTCCAGATGGCGTGTCCCGGATGGCTTTCCAGCGCCGGATGCAGCACCTGGATGACCTCCGGGCGGGCTGCGAGCCAGCGTGCCATCTCAAGTCCGGACCGATGATGCTGGGCCAGGCGCACGCCGAGGGTCCGCACGCCGCGCAGAGCCAGGAACACGTCGTCCGGACCGGCGCAGACGCCGAGCAGCCGGATGCCTTCGACGATCAGCGGCCACGCCTTCGCGTTGGCCGAAATCGTCCCGAACATGATATCGGAATGGCCGCCGATATATTTGGTGGCGGCCTGCATGCTGATGTCGACGCCCTGGTCCAGGGAGCGGTGATAGAGCGGTGTGGCCCACGTGTTGTCGTCGATCACGAGCGCGCCATGGGCATGCGCGACCGCCGCGATCGCCGGGATGTCCGGCATCTCGAAGGACTGCGATCCCGGTGCCTCGACAACCACCGCGCGTGTATTCGGCTTGAGCAGTTGCTCAATTCCTGTGCCGATCAATGGGTCAAAATAAGTCGTTTCGACTCCATAGCGGGCCAGCATGCCGCCACAAAAATTGCGCGTCGGACGATAGATGCTGTCGCAGACCAGCACGTGATCGCCGGCCTTGAGCACCGACAGCAGCGTCGTCGAGATCGCCCCGAGACCCGACGGAGCGATGCCGACACCCGCGCATTGCGGACCTTCGAGCGCCATCAGCGCCTGCTGCAGCGCCTTGGTGGTGGGGGTGCCGTGACGGCCGTACTGGAATTCACCGCGGTGCGCGTGCAGGTCCTCTGCCGTGGGGTACAGAACGGTCGAGCCATGAACGACCGGGGGATTCACGAATCCGTGCTGCGCCTTTGTGTCCCTGCCCGCCGTAATCAGCCGTGTCTCGACGTTTTGTCGCACCGCCGCAGCGGGGTCGTTCAATGATGCCATTCGCGTGTCTTTTCTCTTTTCAGGCGGCCAAAATAGCTCAAATCGGGCAGGACTGCGGTCGTTAATAACAGAATGCAGAACAGGGCCGTCAACCCCTTGACCCGGACAGCCAGTCGTTCTGTGATGCCGGCGCAATTCGATCGCTGCACGTTGAGGGGCTTGCCGCGATTTCCGCTCCATCCTGCATGCACGGCTTTGTTGTGCATCGCGAGCGCCATATTGTTGGTATGGTGTTTGCAACGGCGGATTCAGGTCGGCCCACCCACGCGCGGAGATTTCATCGCTCCCCAAGGAACGACCTCGAAAGGCTGTGCTTATGAAACGCGTTGCTCTTGCTCTTACTGTTGCTCTCGCCCCGGTTCTGGCGAGTGTCGGCGCTCAGGCCGAGACGCTCAAGACCGTCAAGGATCGCGGCATGGTCGCCTGCGGCGTCAGCCAGGGCCTTCCTGGCTTCTCGTCGCCGGACGACAAGGGCAACTGGACCGGGCTCGACGTCGACGTCTGCCGCGCCATCGCCGCTGCGATCTTCAACGATCCGACCAAGGTCAAATTCGTGCCGTTGTCCGCCAAGGATCGCTTCACCGCGCTGCAATCCGGTGAAATCGACGTGCTGTCCCGCAACACGACGTGGACGCTGTCGCGCGATACCTCGCTGGGCGCCAATTTCGCCGGCGTGACCTATTATGACGGCCAGGGCTTCATGGTGAAGAAGGCCCTCAAGGTGAATTCCGCGCTCGAGCTCAACAGCGCCTCGGTCTGCGTGCAGACCGGCACGACGACCGAGCAGAACCTCGCCGACTACTTCAAGGCCAACAAGATGAAGTACGAGGTGATCGCGTTCGCCGGCCAAGACGAGACGATAAAGGCCTACGAATCCGGCCGCTGCGACGTGTTCACCACTGACGTCTCGGGCCTCTACGCCGAGCGGCTGAAGCTCGCCAATCCGGCCGATCACGTGGTGCTGCCCGAGGTGATCTCCAAGGAGCCGCTGGGCCCGATGGTCCGCCACGGCGACGACCAGTGGTTCGACATCGTCAAGTGGACACTGTTCGGGCTGGTCACGGCCGAGGAGCTCGGCGTGACGCAGGCGAACGTCGACGAGATGGCCAAGTCGGACAAGCCGGAGTTCAAGCGCGCCTTCGGCACCGACGGCAATCTCGGCGAGCAGCTCGGCCTCACCAAGGATTGGTTCTCCCGCATCGTCAAGGCGGCCGGAAATTACGGCGAGATGTATGACCGCAACGTCGGCGCTGGCTCCAAGCTGCAGATCGCGCGCGGTCTGAACCAGCTCTGGAACAAGGGCGGTCTGCAATACGCGCCGCCGATCCGCTGATACCTGCACCATAGCGGGGCTGCGGCGATGAGCATCGAAGCGAGGTTACCGCCTCCCCAATACGCGCTTCGGCTGAAGCGCGTATTGGGGGGGAAGGCAGGATGGAACGGCATCATCCTGCAAATCCTGTTCGTCGCAGCCCTGGCGTGGTTTGGCTACGAGATCGTGGCCAACGTGCGTACCAATCTCGCGGCCCAACGCATCACCTCGGGCTTCGGGTTCCTGAACAATACGGCCGGATTCGACGTCAACCAGACCCTCATCAGCTATTCGGGATCCGACAGCTACACCCGGGTGCTGATAGTCGGCATTCTGAACACGTTGCTGGTCTCCGTGATCGGCATCGTGCTGGCGACGATCCTCGGCCTGATGATCGCCTTGGGGCGTCTGTCTCCCAACGGGCTCCTGTCCAGGGTTGCCGGCGCCTATGTCGAGCTCATCCGTAACCTGCCGCTACTGTTCCAGATCACGTTCTGGTATCTCGCGGTGCTGGCTGCTCTGCCGGGCCCACGGCAGAGCATCTCGGTGGCCTCGACCTTCTATCTCAACAATCGCGGCTTTATCGTTCCGCGTCCGGTCGAAGAGCCCGGCCTGATGCCGTTCCTGATCGCGCTGGGTGTTGCGATCATCGCCTCGATCGGACTGCGCTATTGTGCGCGGCGCGAACTGTTCGTGCGCGGGCATGCGATGCGGATCTGGCCCTATGTGCTCGGCCTCCTGATCGGCCTGCCGGTGCTGACGATGCTGGTGTTCGGGGCGCCGGTGGTCTTCGAGGTCCCGGTACTGAAGGGCTTCAACTTCGCCGGCGGCTCGCGCATCATTCCCGAATTCGTCGCGCTGACCCTGGCGCTGGCCATGTACACGGCGTCCTTCATCGCCGAGGTCGTGCGCGGCGGCATTCTCTCGGTCCACAAGGGGCAGATGGAGGCGGGCCTCTCGCTCGGCCTCAGCCGCGGTACGGTGCTGCGGCTCATCGTGGTGCCGCAAGCGCTGCGCGTCATCCTGCCGCCTTTGACCAATCAGTATCTGAATCTGACCAAGAACTCATCGCTCGCGGTCGCCATTGGCTATCCTGATCTGGTTTCGGTGTTCGCGGGAACGACGATGAGCCAGACCGGTCAGGCCATTGAGATCATCGGGATCACGATGGGCGTCTATCTGGCGCTGTCGCTGATCACGAGCGCGATCATGAGCTTCTACAGCTGGCGGCTCGGCAAGAGGCTTGGTGCATGAAGAGACTTGGCGCATGACCGACATCACGGCTTCCAACTTCATCCGTCAGGATCTGGCGGGCGAGCGGCCCGCGCCGATCAAGACCACGGGCTTGGTCGGCTTCGTCCGCACCCAGCTCCTGAACTCACCGACCAACGTTCTGCTGACGCTGCTCAGCGCGCTTCTGATCTGGTTCACGGTGATCCCCGCGCTGCAGTTCCTGCTGGTCGACGCGGTGTGGGTCGGCAAGGATCGCGACGCCTGCCTGGCGCAGAATGCCGGTCATCCGGTCGGGGCGTGCTGGCCCTACATCACCGCGAAGTTCAACCAGCTCATGTACGGCTTCTATCCCGAGGCCGAACGCTGGCGCGTCGACCTGACCTATGTCTTGTCGGTGGTGCTGCTGGTGCCGCTGCTGATCCCGCGGCTGCCGGCCAAGGGGCTGAACGCCGGGATCTTCTTCTTCGCTCTCCCGGTGGTTGCGTTCTTCCTGTTGTACGGTGGCGGCCTGGAGGGCTTTGGCGTGAGCTGGACAGCCAGCGCGCTGTCGGTGTTCACCGACAGCATCGATACCGCCGGCAATGCGCTCGTTCGTGCCGGCGCGAACGTGCCGGTCGTCGGCATGCTGTTCTGGGTGCTCGGCAAGCTCGTCGTGCTGATCGGAACGGTCGCCTCGCTGGTGATCTGGCCGCTGCTTTGGATTCGCGATCAACTGCAGGCGTCGCATCAACCGGTCTGGATCGATCTCGCACTCACCGCAATCGTGGTCACGGGTTTGGTATTTTTTCTCGGCGGCGGGGCGCGGGCGCTGCGGACCGTGGTCGGCACCGCCGCGACCTTCGTCGGCATCGCCATCGTGATTGCGATCATGGGCCTGGATCGGCACGGTCTTGCCATCGTCGACACACGGCTGTGGGGCGGCATGCTCGTGACGCTCGTCGTCTCGGTGATCGGCATCGTCGCGTCGATGCCGATCGGGATCGCCCTGGCGCTCGGCCGTCGCTCGACCATTCCGCTGATCCGCTTCTTCTCGATCGCCTTCATCGAGCTGGTGCGCGGCGTGCCGCTGATCACCGTACTGTTCTTCGCGACCTACATGCTGCCGTTGTTCCTGCCCGGCAACATGCGCATCGACGGCCTGGTGCGGGCACTGGTCGGCGTCGCGCTGTTCTCCGGCGCCTACATGGCGGAGGTGATCCGCGGCGGCCTGCAGGCCATTCCGCGCGGTCAGGGGGAGGCGGCGAGCGCGCTCGGCCTGTCCTGGTGGAAGACCACATCGTTCATCGTGCTGCCGCAGGCGCTGCGGCACGTCATTCCCGGCATCGTCAACAGCTTCATCTCGCTGTTCAAGGATACCTCGCTGGTGTCGATCGTGGCGCTGTTCGACCTGCTCGGCAGCCTGAAGGCATCGTTGGCCGATCCGGTCTGGGCGACGCCGACCACGGCCTTCACCGGCTTCGCCTTCACCGGGATGATCTACTTCGCCTTCTGCTTCGGCATGTCACGCTACTCCCTGCTGGTCGAGCGCCGTTTGAACGCGCACCGGCGCAATTGAGCATGAGAACCATGACTGCAAATTCGATCGTCGGAATTTCCAGCCTCAACAAATGGTATGGCGAATTCCATGTACTGCGCGACATCAACCTCTCCGTCGGCAAGGGCGAGCGCATCGTGATCTGCGGGCCCTCGGGCTCGGGAAAGTCGACGCTGATCCGCTGCATCAACGCGCTGGAGGAGTTCCAGGAGGGCGAGATCAATGTCGATGGCATCGACCTCGGTCCGAACCTCAAGCGGGTCGACGAGGTCCGCCGCGAGGTCGGCATGGTGTTCCAGAGCTTCAACCTGTTTCCGCACCTGACCGTGCTGGAGAACTGCACCTTGGCCCCGATCTGGGTGCGCAACATTCCCCAGAAGGAGGCTGAGGCGGCCGCCATGAAGTACCTGGAGCGGGTCAAGATCCCGCACCAGGCGCACAAATATCCGGGGCAGATGTCGGGCGGGCAGCAGCAGCGCGTCGCGATCGCGCGCGCGCTGACGATGAGCCCCAAGGTCATGCTGTTCGACGAGCCGACCTCGGCGCTCGA
>JBARNF010000103.1:0-14569 GCA_049802835.1 Bradyrhizobium sp. | reverse complement strand
CCTGACGATTGCCCGTGGCACCCTGCCGCTCGCGATCTTCGGCCCGGCCAACTACGCCTACCGGCTCGGCCTGATCGGCGCGCCGTCACGGATCTGCCAGGCCTTTGCGCCGCTGCTGTTCGGCCTCCTGATCGACGTGCTCGGCCGCGGCGTGCTGATCGTGTCGGCGAGCCTCAGCCTGTCGGCCCTGGCGGCGCTGACGCTGCTGTCGGCGACGCGCAAGGAAGCGGTCCTGCCCGGCAGCGCGTCCGACAAGGCGGCATGATCGCGCGGCCGGACCCTGGCGCGTAGGACTTCCTTAACCAGCATTCGGCGTCCGCGCGCCCGTTGAGCGCTGCCGCGCAGCGCCGCGGCTCGCATATACGAAAAGTTGAAGGTTGAAACGGAACGATGCCCGTGATCATACGGGGGCGTTCACGACACGATGGCATTGCAGCGAAAACACATGCTTCGTGTCGGAGCGGTCATCGCCTGCGTCGGGATCTTCCTGACCGGCGCCGACGTCGCCGTCACCGCGCTGATCGGCGACCAGACCGCGCGCCAGATCAACGAGCTCAGCAAGGTCGCACTGCGGCGCTCCGAAGCCGCGATCGATTCGGCCGGCGCGATCCTGAACCGCCTCGTCGCGAAAGGCCCGATGGATTGCAGCGCCGGCGCGCTGCAGGCGCTTCGCCTCAACGTCTATCAGGGCACGATCGTGAAGGACATCCGCACCGTCGACCGCGACGGATCGGTGCTGTGCGCGGCCTATTCCGAGACGCTCGAATTCGACAATGGCTGGGCCCGGCGGGACGAGATGTTCCAGTCCGCCGACGGCCGGCTGCGACTGTTCCGTGTCGAGCAGTTCACCGGCGCCGCATTCGGCGTGCTGCGCGACATCGACGCGCGGCAGTCGCTGACGGCGATCCTGCGCATCGATGCCAACCTGCTCGACGTGATGCCGGTGGGCTTGCGCGCCGAGAGTCACGTCACCCTGACCCTGCCGAATGGCGAGCAGGTGGCGGGCTATCATCCCGACGCTTCGTCGAAGCCGCTCACGCAGACCGCCGCCTTCACCACGGTCTCGGACCGCTATCCGCTGCGCGCCACCATCCATGTGCGGCCGCAGAGCCTGAGCGCCCGCAAGGACATGGCCTATTTCTCCACGATGCTCGCCGCCGGCGTGCTTGGCGGTGTATTCGGGCTGCTGCTGGCGAGCTATCTCAACCGCCCGGTCGATCCGGTCGCCGAGCTCGACCGCGCCCTCGCCGCGCAAGAGTTCAAGCCCTATGTGCAGCCGACCTTCAGATTGACGACCGGGGACATCATCGGCGGCGAGATCCTGGCCCGCTGGGAGAAGCCGGACGGCCGGCTGATCCCGCCGATGAGCTTCATCCCGCTTGCCGAAAGCAGCGGCCGCATCGAGAAGCTGACCTGGCAGATCCTCAAGAACGCGCTGCGCGAGCTGCAACCCGAGATGAAGCGGGACAAGCTGTTCAAGCTGTCCGTCAACATCACGCCGCGCCATCTGCTCGGCGACGGCTTCATCGATGACCTGCGCAAGGTGGTCGCGAGCACGTCCGTCTCGGCCCGCCAGGTCGTGCTCGAGGTCACGGAACGCGAGGAGCTTGCCGATCTCGACAAGGCCACCTCGGTGGTCAAGCAGCTCAGCGAGCTCGGCTTCCGCATCGCGCTCGACGACGTCGGCATCGGCCATAGCGGCCTGTCCACCATCCAGCGGCTCGGTGCCCGCGTCCTGAAGATCGACAAGTTCTTCATCGACGCGATCACGCGCGACCAGTCCGCCGTCGTGGTGGTGCAGATGCTGGTGGCGCTGGCGCGCGAGCTCGACATGTCCGTGGTCGCCGAGGGCATCGAACACCAGGACCAGGTCGATGCGCTGATCGCCTGCGGCGTCGAGGAAGGCCAGGGCTACCTGGTCTCGCCGCCGCTCTCGCTCGATCGATTCAAGCAGTTCCTCGACATTCACCGCGCCTCGGAAGCTGCGGGCGACCGGATCTCCAAGCCCGAACTGGCGGCATGAAGAGTCCTTGTCGCGAACGCCCCGCGCTGCACCGCACCCCCGAGAGACTCACTGCTTGACCATCTGGCCGCGGATCTCGCCACCCGGATTGGCCTGGGTGTGGACGTTTGCATACCATTTGCCCGCGAGCAGATCGGTGGCCTGCGCATCGGTCAGCACGGCGGTCCCCGTGATCGGCGGCTCCGGGCTCTTGAACGGCAGCACGATGCCGGCATTCTTGCCGGGCTCGCTCGGACCGTGGAAATGCGCTCCGATCGGAATGCCGCTCAGGCCGGAAAAATTGACCTTCCAGGTCAGCGTTCTGGTGGCGGTGTCGAAGCTCGCCTCAGCGGTACCCGTCGCGGTGCTGGCGTTCGGCGGCACCTCGTTGGCGGCCTTGAGCTCGGACTTCAGGACGATGGTCTCGGCGTGGGCCTGCGGAGCGGCCGCAACGCACACGGCTACGGCCAGCAGCGCCAGATGGACGAGTTTCGGATGCATGGTTTCCCCCTTTTGGTTTTGTGCAGTCTGAGTGTCGGAGACCCCGCAGGCAAGCCTATATTCCGCGGAGCGCGTTAGGATGCATGCGGCAGCGGCGGCGGCCGCGTTGATTGAACAATCCCGACCCCTGTGCCAAACAGGACGGGAACACAGAGGCCTCGATAGAAAGCCATGGCGGATCGAATGGTTGCTTCGAAGACGGCGCGCGGCAAGGTCGGGCGGCCATCGCTCGAACGTGCCGGCGAGGTCGAGGAGCGCATTCTCGATGCCGCCAAGACGGTGTTCCTCGCCCACGGCTTCGAAGGCGCGAGCGTCGACGAGATCGCGCAGACCGCGCGCGCCGGCAAGCCGACAATCTATGCGCGCTTCCCCAGCAAGGCGGCGCTGTTTGCAGCCGTCATCGGCCGCCAGGCGGCGCGCAACACGCAATATGAGAACTTGGTTCCCCAGGGCCGCAATTTGCGGGCCCGGCTGATGAGCGTCGGGCTCACTTTGATCGATCGCGCTTTCTCGGAAGAGATCCTTGGGCTGATGCGCTCGGTCATCGCAGAAGGTCCACGCTTTCCGGAGCTGACGTGCGGAATCCAGGACTCGGCGCGCCAACGCGCCGCCCTCAATGTGGGCCGCGTCCTCGGCGAACTCGCTCGCACCGAGGGTCTCTCCGGCAAGGGCGCTTTCGCCGCTGACCGGATCGAAGAGACGGCGAAGATATTCATCGATCTGGTGGTCTTCTCCGTACTGTTCCGCGGCCTGCTCGGCGAGGACATCCGCGCGTTGAAGAAGGAAGCGCAGGCGCATGTCGAGAAACGCGTCGACTTCTTCCTGGCCGCAACGACGTCATAAGGCAGGAATAGAAGCGTATCGCGGGGCCACGTTTTGCCTCTCCCGCGAGCCGCAATCATTCCGGTCCTCATGGTTCGAGACGCGGAATGACGGTGAGGAGAGAGCAGTCGTGATCCCTGGCATCCCGGGGGACGCCGACGCCGTGATGCGGCGACCTACTTCTCCATGGCTTTGGCGTTGCACAGCTCCGGAAAGATCGTCTCGTCCTGCAGGATGACGTCGGCCGTCCGCTGGTATTGCGCCGTCAGGAGCTGCACCGCGTGCTCGACATCCGCATTCAGCACGGCCGTGACGATCGCGGCGTGCTCTTCGCCGACGGCGCGTGACGGAAACGCCTTGCGCATCGACAGCCTGCGATAGCGATAGAGCTGGTCGGCAAGCTGGCCGCAGAACGCGATCAGGGATTGCGAGCCGCAGTTCGAGATCAGGACGCGATGATAGATCCGGTGCAGCTTCTCCCACTCCGGATTGTCCTCGAAGGTGGTCGCGCTGAGCGAACGCGGCGCCCGGCTGAGCCGATGCTGCGCCAGCACCAGCTGCTCCTCCCATTGCGGCGTCGCCGCCGCCATCGACTCGCGCAGCGCCAGGGCTTCGACCCAGCAGCGCGTCTTGGTCAACTCGGCGAGCTCGGCGCGGCTGATGTCCTTGACGTAGAAGCCGCGCTGCTCGCGCACCTCGACCAGTCCGTCGGCGGTGAGGCGATTGAGCGCCTCGCGCAGCGGCGTCTGCCCGGTCTGATAGGTCTCGGTCAGGAACCGCATCTGCAGCTTGCGCGACGGCGCCAGCCGGCCGGACAGCAAGTCCTCGCGCAGCCGGTCATACACATGGCTTGCCTGGGTCGACGGGCCCTGCCCTTCGGCCTCTACAACCGCATCCACGCCCGATCTCCTCTGAATCAGTGCACAAATATAGAGCCTGCCACGGAATCATGAAACTTATAAATTACTATTGATTTTGATTTTTTCTGTAATAAAACAGCTGAACGGTTTGCCGGCCCCGGCACAAGAACATCGCGCATCCCGACAAGTGGATCGCGCTGGAGGACACGCTCATGACCCGGTTTCCGGTCACGGCTCTGCGCAGCGTCGATCTGGGCACGCCCGATCTGGCCCGTTCGGAAGCGTTCTATCGGGAGACCTGGGGGCTGGAACGCGTCGCCGCGGCCGACGGGGTGGTCCATCTGCGTGCGACCGGCAGCGACCATCATGTCGTCGCGCTGCATCGGAGCGATCGCACCGAGCTGAGGGCGGTGACCTTCCACCTCGCCGATATCAGTGATTTCGATGCCGTCGGCAGCAGCGCCATCCGCGAGGGCGCGACGCTGCTGTCAGCGCCGGCGCCGAACCCTGCACCCGATGGCGGCGTCATCATGAGCCTGCGCGGCCCCGAAGGCGGCGTGCTGCGCTTCGTCCACGGCGATATCCTGCACGAGGCCAAGCCGCCGCGACCGGAGTTCCCGGAGCGCCTCGCCCACGTCAATCTCAACAGCACCGATGTCGACCGCACGGCCGCGTTCTACGAGAGGGCGCTCGGCTTCCGGCTCACCGATCGCTCTGCGGCGATGGCCTTCGTCCGCTGCAACTCCGATCACCATGCGGTCGTGATCGCGGCCGCCAAGGTCAATGGCCTCAACCACGTCGCCTTCCTGATGCCGACCTGGGAAGGCGTGATGCGCGGCGCCGGGCGCATGATCGATGCCGGCCATCCGATCGCCTGGGGCGTCGGGCGCCACGGCCCCGGCGACAACGTGTTCGCCTATTTCATCGATCCCGTCGGGACCGTCATCGAATACACGGCCGAGGTGCTGCAGGTCGACGACAGCTATGTCGTGCGCGGTCCCGAGCATTGGGTCTGGCCGCCCGGCCGCACCGACCAATGGGGCATCGCGCCGCCCAAGGCCGATCATGTGAAGGCCGCGCAGCTCGCGGTCCGTTACGCCTGACCAATCACAGGCCTCTCCAGCTACGGGTTTCGAGATCGATGTCCGCCACGTCAAACGCAAACCATGTCGAGGTCGTCGTCATCGGCTTCGGACCGACCGGCGCCATCGCGGCGAGCCTGCTCGGCACGCACGGCATCACGACGCTCGCGATCGACCGCGCGCGTGATATCTACGACAAGCCGCGCGCGATCGCGCTCGACCACGAGATCATGCGGCTGTTCGACAATCTCGGCATCGCCGAACAAGTCAGCCGTTATGTCGCGCCGTTCCCAGCCTCTGAGCATTTCGGCGCGCAGGGACAATTGATCCGGCGCATCGACATGGTCGCCGAGCCCTACCCGCTCGGCTACACGCCGAGCATGGTGTTCACGCAGCCGCCGGTCGAACAGGTGATACGCGACCATGTCAGTCGCTATCCCTCCGTCACGGTCGAGCTCGGCACGGCCCTGGTCGAGATCCGGCAGGATGCGAAGGCGGCGACCGTCATGTTGCAGCGGGAGGACGGTACAACACGCGAGGTCACCGCCGACTACGTGATCGCCTGCGACGGCGCCTCGAGCACGGTGCGCCAGAAACTCGGCATCAGCTTCGACGATCTCGACTTCGACGAGCCGTGGCTGGTGGTCGATCTCCTTGTCGACGATGCCGCTCTCGGAAAATTGCCGGCCACCGCCGCGCAGTTCTGCAATCCGGCGCGTCCGACCACCTACATCATCGGTCCTGGCAATCATCGCCGCTTCGAGATCATGCTGCGGCCGTCCGAAGACCGCCACGCGATGGAAGACCCGCAGCAGGTCTGGCGGCTGCTCGCTCCCTGGCTCGCCCCGGAGGACGGCAGGCTGTGGCGCGCGGCGAGCTACCGCTTCCATGCCCTGGTCGCGAGCCGCTGGCGCCTGGGCCGTGTCCTGCTCGCGGGTGACGCCGCGCATCAGCAGCCGCCCTTCATCGGCCAGGGCATGTGCCAGGGCCTGCGCGACGCGGCCAACCTGTGCTGGAAGCTCGCCCGCGTGCTGCGCGGACAATCGAGCGCGGCGCTGCTCGACAGCTACGAGGTCGAACGCAGCACCCATGTGCGCGAGCTCACCACCCGCATCAAGGCGATCGGCCGCGTCATCTGCGAGCAGGATCCGCAAGCCGCCGCGGCGCGCGATGCGCGCATCCTCGCCGAGGGCGGCGGCGCGCCGCGCACCATCACCCGCCAGGAGATCGTGCCGCCGCTGACACAGGGCCTGCTCGCGACCAAGGCAAGCGCCGCCAACGGCACCCTGTTTCCGCAGCCGTGGATCATCAGCAATGGCGAACGCGCCCTGCTCGATGGCGTGGCCGGCACCGGCTGGCGCCTCATCCTCGACGGACGCGGCGCGCTGAACTCCAGCGCGATCGACGCTGCGACCCGCGACGCCGGAATCAATGCGATCACCATCGGCGGCACCGGATTGGCCGAGGAAAGCGGTGTCGTCGCCCGCTGGTTCGAGCGCCATGGCTGTGGCGCCGCGCTGGTGCGGCCCGACCACTACGTCTACGGCACCGCCCGCGACGCGCCGGAGCTCACAACGTTGCTGAGCGAGCTCAACGAACGACTGCACTGATCACAACAAAAACATTCACGGGGAACGCCATGACGACATCACCGGGGACCACCAGCAGCACTGCAGGAGGACGCGCCATCGCCGTCCTGATCATGCTGTTCCTGTTCCAGACGCTGAACTTCTTCGACAAGCTGGTGTTCGGCCTGTCGGCCGTGCCGATGATGAAGGAGCTGGGGCTCAGCCCGAAGGAGTTCGGCCTGATCGGCAGCAGCTTCTTCCTGTTGTTCTCGCTGTCGGGCATGGCGGTCGGCATGTTCGTCGTCGGCCGCTTTCCGGTGAAATGGCTGCTGCTGATCATGGCGGGTGTCTGGTCGGCGACGCAGATCCCGATCTTCTTCTCCGGCTCGATCACGGTGCTCGTGATCTGTCGCATCATCCTCGGCGCCGGCGAGGGCCCCGGCCTGCCGACCGCGCTTCACGCCTGCTACAACTGGTTTCCAGCCGACCGGCGCAGCGTGCCGAGCGCGGTGGTGCTGCAGGGCATCAGCGTCGGCCTGCTCGCCGGCGGCCCGATCCTGACCTTTGTCATCGTGACCTACGGCTGGCGCACCGGCTTCCTCGCCTGCGGCCTGCTCGGCCTTGCCTGGATGCTCGGCTGGTTCTTCATCGGCGGTGAAGGCCCCTACTCCGCAGCGCATGCGCCCGACACCGCAGTGGCAAGAGACAAGGCGCTGCCCGCGCGCGTGCTCTGGGGCGATCCGACCGTGATCGGCGTCATCATCATGTCGACCGCGTCGTACTGGATCGTCGGCATGTCCGCGACGTGGCTGCCGCCCTACCTCCAGCTCGGGCTCGGCTACAAGCAGGTCGATGTCGGCTGGATCATCTCGGGCATCTATCTGTTCCAGTCGCCGCTGCTGCTCGGCGGCTCGTGGCTGACGCAAGTTCTGCAGCGCAAGGGTGTCAGCCTGCGCGCCTGCCTCGGCCATGCTTCGGGCTTTGCGCTGCTCGCCGCCGGCTGCGCGCTGCTACTGAGCATCGTGACCACGGGCCCGCTGCAGCTCGCCTGTGTCGCCATCGCCTTCGCCGCACCGAGCCTCACCACGATCTTCGGCCCGGTCGCACTCGGCGCTATCGCGCCGGCGGTCCAGCGCGGCCGGCTGATCGTCGTGATCTATTCCGGCAACGCGGCGTCGGCCCTCCTCTCCAACGCGCTCACGGGCTGGATCGTCGGCGAAGCCGGCAGCAACGTGCCGCTCGGCTATGCGCACGCCATGACCTTCACCGCCGGCGTGCTCATCGTTGGCGCGATCTCGGCCTTTGCCCTGATCTTCCCGGAGCGCACCATCGCGCGCTTCGCGAAGACGGCGCAGGAGCCCGCTTCTCCTTCCGCCCTGCCGGCGGTCTCGACCTGACCGGCGTTCTCTGCTCGAGGAACTCAGATGAAATTTGCCAGCTTCACGGTTCACGACACGCCGTCCTGGGGACTGGTCGAGGGCGACGCCATCGCCGACCTCGGCGCGGTCCTGCACGATCGCTTCCCGGATCTGAAATCGGCGATTGCGGCCGATGCACTGAAGGAAGCGGCGGCGGCCGCCTCCGGCGCCAAGCGGCATCCGCTGTCGGCCATCACGTTCCTGCCGGTCATTCCCAATCCGGACAAGATCCTCTGCATCGGCCTCAACTACGAGACCCACCGCAAGGAGACCGGCCGCACCGAGGTCGAGAACCCGACGGTGTTCGGCCGCTTCGCCAACAGCCAGACCGGGCATCTCACCAACATCATCCGCCCGCGCGTCTCGACGGACCTCGATTTCGAGGGCGAGCTCGCGGTCATCATCGGCAAGCCAGGCCGCTATATCCCGCGCAGCGAAGCGTTTCAGCACATCATCGGCTACGCCTGCTACAACGAAGGCAGCGTGCGCGACTTCCAGCGCCATACCCACCAGTTCACGCCGGGCAAGAACTTTCCCGACACCGGCGCCTTCGGTCCGTGGCTGGTCACTGCCGACGAGATCGACGATCTCGGCCCGCTGCGGCTGCAGACGCGGCTCAACGGCGAGGTCGTGCAGGAAGCTCTGATCAGCCAGATGATCTTCGATATCCCGCGCCAGATCGAATATTGCTCCTCGTTCACGCGGCTCGAACCGGGCGACGTCATCGCCACCGGCACGCCCGGCGGCGTCGGCTCCCGCCGCACGCCCCCGCTGTGGATGAAGCCCGGCGATGTCGTCGAGGTGGAGATCGACCGCATCGGACTGTTGAGGAACGGGATCGCAGACGAGGCGGTCTGAGGGCAACTTAAACCAGACGGACGCTTCACTCCCCCGCTCCGTGGAGAGCGCCGTAGGGTGGGCAAAGCAGCCGTCGCAAGGCGGCGGCATGCCCACCGTCGGTCCACGAACTCATCAGCCAGACGGTGGGCACGGCGCCACTGCGACCTCGATCGTGGATGCAGCGCGGCCACGCCTTTGCCCACCCTACGAAGACAGCGCGAATGCCCCGGAATGACGCTGAGCTTGAGGAAACAGCGCGCCGTGCTTCAGCGCGGCGGTGCTGGCCCAGCAAGGCGCACCACCAGCACCAGCGCGGCGACAATCGGCGGGACAACGAAGCACCAGCTGCCCTGCCATGTGAACAGCAGCGCGGCCGCGCCGCAGCCGAGCGCGAAGGCGAGCACGTTGATCGCCATCTGGGCGAGGCGCGCCGGCGGCGGCGCCTGGCCCTTGTCGCCGACATAGATCCTATCGGCGAGATCGATCATCACCTGCGTGGTGGTGCCGGTCATCAGGGTCGAGGGCGGCGAGCTCGGCAGATGAATCCGGTGCACGGCATTCTGGACCGCCATCGCCGCCACCAGCACCATGCCGGTGATGATGGCTTCGTGGCTGTCGCCATTGTGGAACGGCCCGAAATGAATGGCGAGCGCGGCGCCGAGCACCAGCAGCACGAGCTTGACTGCGATCAGGATCTCGAACCCCCGCGACCACCGCTGCGCCAGCAGCGTGCCGGTCAGGCGCGTCGCGATCACGACGACGCAGAACACCGGCAGCGCCAGCAACTTGGCCAACGCACCGGAGGTGCCGAGCGCCAGCGCCGCACCGAACGTCACGAAATTGCCGGTGACATGCGCCGTGAACAGGCCCTGCAGCGCCAGGAATCCGGCGGTGTCGACATAGCCCGCGTTGACGCTGAGCAGGAGCGGCACCACGTTGCGGGATTCGAACTGAGACATCTGGTCCTGCCTTCGTTGTTCAGAGCGCATATTTGAGTTCGAGGCCGATGTAATCGCTGTCGTGACCGCCGACGCGGCGCAGCGTATCACCGATCTTGTAGTGTACGGCCTCCAGCGCGCCGGTGAGGTTGGGACTGAACCGGTAGTCGGCACGCAGCTGCGCATAGGCGCCGGACCACAGACTGCCCTGCCCGGCGGTGCCGGTCACCGCCACGTTGGGCTGGACATAGATCGCGTCCGCCGCGGTCGCGCGCCACTGCAGCCCGATCGCGCCCATGACCGACAGAGCGGCTGTGGGCTTCACCGTCAGCGACGGCTTGAGATGGATCAGGTTGGTGTAGCCGGTGAAACCGGCGAGAGAGAAATAGTAGCCATTCGGGAACAGCGGATTGAAGGTCTCGATCCTGTCGTCACCGCGATGGCGGTCGCCGGAGGCGCCGTCGAGCTGCAGGCCGATGCGCGGCTGCCAGGCGACGTCGGCAAACGTGTAGCCGGCCCGCGCGCCGGCGCCCCACGCCCCGATCTGCTTGGCCCCGACCGAGCCCGCCTGTCCCATCGCCTCGAGATCCCAGTCAAAGCCCGCAAGCTTGCCGGCGAAGCGGATATCGAGCACATGGCGATGCTCGTTGCCGGCGGCGTCGAGGAAGCGCACATTGTCGCGCTGATAGTAGGAATAGTAGGACGACAGCTCGTTGGTGCCGAGCACCTGGCGCTCGACGCGGACGGTATGAAACAGGAAGCGATCGTTCGACGTGTCGTCGAATGGGCGCACCAGATTGTACTGCACCGGCCGGCTGACGAAGCCGATGAAGCGCCACGGGCCGCTCTCCCAATCGGCCCACAGCGCATCGAACGACTGGCGCACGTTCGGGCCGTCGCGCGACGAGACGAAGCGCTGCAGGTCGAAGTCGAAATCCTGCCGGCCGACACGGGCCTTGAAGGTGCCCTTCTCCGTCGTGTCGACATAGGCAAGGAAGGCGAGCCGGAGATCGAGCGGGTCCTGGTCGACCGACGTGACGTTGGCCTTGCCGAAAGCCCGGTCGTCCTCGAGCTGGACGAACAATTGCCAGTGCTCATTGAGATGCGCGTCGGCGTGGATCTGCAGCCGCTGCAGCAGATGCGAATCGGGCTTGGTCCCGCCGATGCCGAAGCTTGCCGCGTCCAGGCTCTCGAACCGCTCGCGCAGGGTCATGCCGAACGAGACATAGCTTTGCGGGTTTCCGGGCTGCAGCGGGATGTATTTGATCGGGTCGAACCACGCGGTGCGCTGCGCCGGGTTGGCAAGGACAGACCAATCCTCCTGCCAGCGATTGGTCTTGATCGTGGGACGCGCGGCGTTGTCCTCGGCGCGCGCGGGATCGAGACACGCAAGAGAGAGCAGCCCAAGCGCGGCCGCACTGGTCGTCAGAACCCCAGGCATCCGCGATCTCTCGCGCATCCCGCCGCCCCCCTACTTCACCACCGCATGGATCTCCGCGACATAGCCGCCGGGAAACCGCACGACCGCCTGCTCGCGCTTGCCCGACGTGAACGGCTCGACCAGCACCGCGGCGCCCCCGCCCTTGGCCTTGTCGAGCGTAGCCTTGAGATCAGCGACCTCATAACCGGTCGTCTCGCGACCGTAGGGATACGGCAGATGGCCGTCGGTGACCAACACCGTCATCCTGCCGAACACGGACTCGATGCGGATGCGCCGATAGTGGTCGTTCGGGCGGCCGATCTCGACGCCGGGGGCCTTGGCGTCGTCGGACACCACCGTGCCCTTGGCAAAGCGCAGGAAGGCGCGCGTGAAGGCTTCCGCGCGGCCGGGCGAGACATAGACGCGGTTCTCGGGGACCGTCTGAAACGAAGCGTAGGACGGCTTGGTCGTGTGCCAGTACAGCTGCATGTTGACGCCGCCCGGCCATTGGATCACGGCATCGCGGCCGATCGGATCCGGAAAAGCTGCAACGATCACGTCGGCGCCGGCGGCCTTGGCCGCCTTGATCGCATCATCCAGGTCGGTGACGAGATAGCCGGTACGCTCGGCGCCGAACGGATACGGGATTGGCGTCTTGAAGCCGAACAGCGACACCGTGCCGACCGGCGTCTGCAACAGCTGCGAGGTCGTGCTGCTCGGCGTCGGCGTCACCGTCGCCACCACCTGTTTGGTGCTCTGGCCGCCGAAGGTGGCGAGAAAGCTGGTCGCGAATGTCTCGACATCCTCAGGCGCGACGTAGACGTGCGTGGTGTCGTATTGGGCGCCGACGCCGATGAGCGGCGCGGTGTCTTTGGCGAGAGCGGGCGTGGCGAGCAGCGTGGCCGCGAGCGCGGCGCTGAGCAGAGAACGATGACGGAGCATGGCAACCTCGAACGAACGGATCAACTCACGCGCGACGGGCGCGCCAGGACAGGATGGAGACGAGCACGAGGCCGGCGATCAGGCCGAGATGCTCGAAGAACGCGTTGAGGGCCATGAACCGATCATGGCCTTCCATGTGCCAGAAATCATTGGCGGTGAGCATCGCCACTGACGTGAGCACGCCGAGCGCGCCGGCACCGAGCCACACCAGCCGGTTCGCGACGACGAGCACCGAGCCGATCAGCTCGACGGCGATCGCGGCCACCGCCCAGAGCCACGCCGGCTGCAGGCCGAAATGGGCCTGCTCGGCGATCGCGCCGGGAAAGTCCATGAGCTTCTGGACGCCGCCGATCAGATAGGCCGATACCAGCGCAAGCCGCGCCAGCGGCCATAGCCAGGGCCAGTCGAGCATCGCGGCGATCGGCCGTGGCGTATCTGATATCGCCGGCATCTCACACCGCCCAGCAAGCGCAGCCGAGCGCGCCCCAGAAGCTCTTGAGATCAGCCGCCGGGATCTTGCCCGACCACGCTTGCGCATGGTCGTGACCATGCACGCCACATGAATTGGCGCAGCCGCACATCTGCATCGCCTGGGCGCGGACGGCGCCATTGTCGTCCTGCTCCAGCCAGGCGCCGTAGCCGCCGAAGCGGCGCACCGGCGACCATTCGGGCATGGCCGGCGGCGGCGCGGCCTCGTCGAGCGGCTTGAAGTCCGAGGCCGCATAGACGATGCGGCCGCCGACCATGGTCAGCACGCTCGTGGTGTCCGCGATCTCGGCCTCGGCACAGGAGAAGTAGTCGCGATCCGGCACGATCAGGTCGGCGAGCTGGCCCGCGGCGATTCGACCCTTCTTGCCTTCTTCGTTGGAGAACCAGGTGACGTTCTCGGTCCACATCCGCAGAGCGGTCTCGCGATCGAGGCAGTTGCGCTGCGGCGTGAGGCGCAAGCCGCCGACGGTGCGGCCGGTGACCAGCCAGGACAGCGAGACCCAGGGATTGTAGGAGGCGACGCGGGTCGCATCGGTGCCGGCGGAGACCTTGACTCCCTTGTCCAGGATCTTCTTCACCGGCGGCGTCGCTTCGGCTGCGCCAAAGCCGTAGCGCTCGACGAAATATTCGCCCTGATAGGCCATGCGGTGCTGCACGGCGATGCCACCGCCGAGCGCAGCGATGCGGTCGATCGACTGCTCCGAGATGGTCTCGGCGTGATCGAAGAACCAGTGCAGCCCTTCCAGCGGCGTGTCCTGATTGACCTTCTCGAACACGTCGAGCGCGCGCGAGATGGTCTCGTCATAGGTCGCGTGCAGCCGCCACGGCCATTTGTTCTGGACGAGGATGCGCACGACATCTTCGAGCTCGCCCTCCATCTCGGCCGGCATGTCGGGCCGCGGCACGCGGAAATCCTCGAAATCGGCGGCGGAGAACACCAGCATCTCGCCGGCGCCGTTGTGACGGAAATAGTCGTTGCCCTGCTTGTAGGACGAGCTGGCGGTCCAGCGCAGGAAGTCGTCCTTCTCGCCCTTCGGCTTCTGCGTGAACAAATTGTAGGCGAGACGGATCGTGAGCTGGCCCTCATCGGCGAGTTTCTGGATCACGGCGTAGTCGTCGGGATAGTTCTGGAAGCCGCCGCCGGCATCGATCGCGCCGGTGACGCCGAGCCGGTTCAGCTCGCGCATGAAATGGCGGGTCGAGTTGAGCTGATAGTCGAATGGCAGCTTCGGCCCCTTGGCCAAGGTCGCGTAGAGAATGGCAGCGTTCGGCTTTGCGAGCAGCAGACCGGTCGGATTGCCCTGGGCATCCCGCATGATCTCGCCGCCGGGCGGTTGCGGCGTGTCCTTGGTGTAGCCCACGGCGCGCAGCGCGGCGCCGTTCAGAATGGCGCGGTCGTAGAGATGCAGCAGGAACACCGGCGTATCCGGCGCGACCGCGTTGAGTTCGTCGATCGTCGGCAGGCGCTTCTCGGCGAACTGGTGCTCGGTGAAGCCACCGACCACGCGCACCCATTGTGGCGGTGGCGTGATCGCGACCTGCGCCTTCAGCATCGCCATCGCATCGGCCAGCGAGCGCACGCCATCCCAGCGCAGCTCCATGTTGAAGTTGAGCCCACCGCGAATGATGTGGAGATGATTGTCGATCAGGCCCGGCAGCACGCGGCGGCCCTTCAGGTCGATGACCT
>JBARNF010000102.1:0-7693 GCA_049802835.1 Bradyrhizobium sp. | reverse complement strand
TGCTGCTCGCACCCGTGCTGGTCGGCGCATTCGGGATGCTGATCGAGTTCGTCCTGGTCCGGCGCCTGTACGGCCGATCGATCGATGATCCACTTCTGCTCACCTTCGGGCTCAGCTACATCCTGGTCGAGGGCGTGCGCATCGTGTTCGGCAGCGACGGTATTCCGTTTCCGACGCCGCCGCAGCTGATCGGCGTCGTTGATCTCGGCGTCGGCTTCTTTCCCAAATATCGCTTGTTCGTGATCGCACTGGTCGCCCTCGTGCTGCTGGTGCTTTGGTTGATGTTGGAAAAGACCCGCGTCGGCCTCATCGTCCGCGCCGGCGCGCGTGACCCGATGATCATGCGCGTGCTCGGCGTCGACATCGGCAAGGTGTGGCTCGCGATCTTTGGTCTCGGCGTCGGTCTCGCCGCGCTCGGCGGCGTGCTGGCGGCACCGATGCGCAGCGTCAACCCGGAGATGGGGACGCTGGTGCTCGCGGAGGCCTTCGTCGTCACCGTGATCGGCGGCCTCGGCTCGATCGTCGGCGCCGTCGTTGCCGGGCTGATGGTCGGAATCTGCATCAGCATGGTCGCGCTGTTCGCGCCTGAGATGGCAACCATCGTGATGTTCGCGCTGATGGCGGCCGTGCTGCTGGTCCGGCCGCAGGGCCTGTTCGGCCTCAAGGGGAGAGCGTGATGACGGTGCAGTCGACCGACGAGGCACCGCCGCTTCATCATTTCCAGCGTGTCGCTGCGCTCCTGGCCGATCACCGCGTTCTGGTCTCGATCGTAGCACTTGCGCTGTTGCCCTGGCTGCTGCCGTCGAAGGCGCTCGCGGTGAACGTGCTGATCTACGGCGTCGTGGTGATGGGCTACAATCTGCTGTTCGGCTACACCGGGCTGTTGTCGTTCGGCCACGCCGCGTTCTTCGGCACCGGCGCGTATCTCACCGGCATCGCCATCGGCCGCTGGGGATTGCCGTGGTTTGCCGCGGTGCCGCTTGCGGTCGCCGCTAGCACGGCTCTTGGCGCTGCAATCGGCATGATCTCGACGCGAACCCGCGGCATCTATTTCTCGATGGTCACGCTCGCACTGGCTCAGCTCGTCTATTATGCCGCGTTGCAGGCGTCGTCGCTGACCGGCGGCGAGAACGGGCTGCGCGGCTTCACGGTCGATCACATCAATCTGCTCGGCGTGCAGGTCAATTTTCTCGATCCGCTCAACAAATACTACGTCCTGATGGCTTTTGCGGCGCTCGCCATCTGGGTGCAGTCGCGCATTCTCAGCTCGCCGTTCGGCGCCGTCATCGAGGCCATCAGGGAAAATGAGCAGCGCGCACGGGCCTGCGGCTACGACGTCGAGCGCTGCAAGCTGATCGTGTTCATGCTGTCGGGAGCGATCTCCGCGATCGGCGGCTGCATGTCGGCGCTGCATCTGTCGATCGTCCCACTCGATATCCTGCACTATCAGACCTCCGGCATGATCGTGATGATGGTGCTGCTCGGCGGCGCCCGCAGCTTCTTCGGGCCCTTCATCGGCGCGGCGACCTTCCTGATTCTGGAGGATGTCGTCTCGCTGTGGACGCCGCACTGGCAGATCGTCGTCGGCGCCATCTTCGTCGCCTTCGTGCTGTTCCTGCCCAAGGGGATCTGGGGCACGTTCCTGGACGTGCTGCCGATCGCGAGGGAGCGGCGATGAGCACCGAGCTGTTGCGTGCGGACGGGATCGGCCGTCGCTTCGGCGGCTTCGTCGCGCTCGAAGGCATTTCCGTTTCGTTTGCGGCGGGCGAGTTGACGTCGATCATCGGTCCGAACGGCGCCGGCAAGAGCACGTTCTTCAACATTCTCTCGGGCACGCTGTCGCCGAGCAGCGGCACGCTTCGCTTCAAGGGCCGCGAGCTGAATGGCCTGCCGCAGCACCGCTTTGTGCACCGGGGCATCTCGCGGTCGTACCAGATCACCAACATCTTTCCGGACCTCTCGGTCCACGAGAATGTTCGGGTGGCGGCGCAGGCGATGGTCGTGAGCTACGACATCTGGCGCAACCGCGCGGATCTCGCTGAGCTGAGCGAACGCGCCGATGCGGCGCTGACGGCCGTGGGCTTGATTGGCAAGCGGAGTGAACTTGCCAAGTTCCTTGCACACGGGCAGCAGCGTGCGCTGGAGATCGCGATCGCGCTGGTCTCGGAGCCCGAGCTGCTGCTGCTGGATGAGCCGACCGCCGGCATGGGGCCGGAAGAGACCAAGGAGATGGTCGCGCTGCTCCAGCGATTGGCCGAGCGACGCACCGTGCTGCTGGTCGAGCACAAGATGAAGATGGTGCTGGGCTTGAGCCAGCGGGTGCTGGTGCTGCATCATGGCCGGCTGCTCGCCGATGGCCGGCCTGAGGACATCAGGACCAACCCCGAAGTGCGCCGGGTCTATCTGGGACAGAGTGAAGGCTATGGCTGAGACCGCGTTGCTCGAGCTCGACGGCGTTCAGGCCTGGTATGGCGCGAGCCACGTCCTGCACGGTATTTCGTTGTCCGTGAACGCGGGCGAGGTGGTCGCGCTGGTCGGCCGCAACGGCGCCGGCAAGACGACGACTTTGCGCACGGTCATGGGGCTGATGCCGAAGGCGTCGGGTCGCGTGCGCTTCGCAGGCCACGATCTGCTGCCGCTTGCCGCCCATCGGCGCTTCCATCTCGGCCTCGCTTATGTGCCGGAGGAGCGGCGGATCGTGCCGGGGCTTTCGGTGCGCGAGAACCTGCGGCTCGGGCTGGTTGCAGCCAAGGCCGACATCGAGGAGCGCGCGGCGTTCGCCGAGATCGCCGAGACCTTTCCGCGGTTGAACGAGCGGCTGGACCAGGAGGGCGTCACGTTGTCGGGCGGCGAGCAGCAGATGCTGGCGATCGCCCGCGCTTTGATCGCGCGGCCGCGCATGGTGCTGCTCGACGAGCCGTCGGAAGGCATCATGCCGGTGCTGGTCGAGGAGATGGGCGTCTTGTTCCGCCGGCTGCGCGACCAGGGCAAGACGCTGCTCTTGGTCGAGCAGAACGTCGAATGGGCGCTGCGGCTCGCGGATCGCGCCGTCATCATCGATCAGGGCGAGGTGGTACATGAAAGCAGCGCCGCCGCGTTGCTGGCCGACAAGGACATTCAGGACCGCTATTGCGCGGTTTGAGATTTCGCCGGTCGCCGGCATCACGACGATCCATCACCCTCCGGCGCCAGCAGTTGCGGCAGGCGAGCGAGGCTGACGCCGGCGGCCCGATGGCGGAACATGCGGTCGATCAGTTCGGCTGCTTGTTTCGCGGCGTCCTCTGGCGCGAGCCCGCCTTGGCGGACATTTGAAATGCAGTTGCGCTCGGAATCGACGCGGCCGCGGCGCGGCATCCAGGTGAGATAGATGCCGAGCGAGTCGGCCGCGCTCAGTCCCGGCCGTTCGCCGATCAAGATGATCGAGGCCGACGCTCCGAACAGCTCGCCAATGTGATCGGCGAGCGCGACGCGGCCTTGTGAGGCGACGATGACGGGCGAGAACCGCCGGCCGGTCGCCTCCAGGCGCGGCATCAGCGCATCGAGCACGGGCAGGGCGTTGACCTGCACTGCGCGGCTGCTCAGCCCATCGGCCACCACCAGCGCGATGTCGGCAGGTGTGCGCGGCTCCGACAGCAGTGCTTCGGAGGCGGGCGAGAGCAGGCGGCCTTCGTCGGGACGCTGCAGATAGAGGCTGCGGTTCGTCGCGCGGCTGTGCACGGCGAGGGCGGGCCAGCCGCGCGCAGTGACATCGGCTGCAAAGCTCTCGGCATCGAATGGCTTCAGCACGGCATCACGCGCCTCGGCATGCGCGGCCTGGAAGGACAGATGCGCCGATGTCGGCAGCCCCGGGCCGCAGCGTCCCAGCGCGATGCGTGCCTCGGTGTAGCGCGACAGCCAGGTCCAGTCGTCTAATGACGATGTTGCGGGCGCCTTGTCGTCCGAGCCGCTCATCGCTCGGCCTCCAGCAGCGGCAGCGCCGGCATCAAACGCGCCGGTTCGAAGCGCAACTCTCCAGTCGGATCGCTGATCCCGGTGGCGGCCAGCCAAGCCTCGAACTCGGGCGCCGCGCGCTTGCCGAGCACCTTGCGGACGTAGAGCGCGTCATGGAACGAGGTGCTCTGATAGTTGAGCATGATGTCGTCGGCGCCGGGCACGCCCATGATGTAGCTGCAGCCGGCGACGCCGAGCAGCGTCAGCAGCGCATCCATGTCGTCCTGGTCGGCCTCGGCGTGATTGGTGTAGCAGACGTCGCAGCCCATCGGCAGTCCCAGCAGCTTACCGCAGAAATGATCTTCGAGGCCCGCGCGCATGATCTGCTTGCCGTCGTAGAGATATTCCGGGCCGATGAATCCCACGACCGTATTCACCAGCAGCGGGCGGTAGCGCCGCGCCACTGCGTAGCAGCGCGCTTCGAGTGTCTGCTGATCGACCCCGCAATGACCGTTCGAGGAGAGTTCGCTGCCCTGGCCGGTTTCGAAATACATCAGGTTGGCACCATCGGGCCCGCGTTGCAGGCTCTCGGCTGCGGCAAGCGCCTCGTCGAGGAGCGACAGGGTGATGCCGAAGCCGCGATTGGCCTCCTCGGTGCCGGCGAGTGACTGGAACACGAGATCGACCGGGGCGCGGCGCTCGATCGCCTTCAGCGCTGTCGTGACATGCGCCAGCACGCAGGACTGGATCGGCGCATTGGATGCGAGCCGCAGGGTCTCGATCATGTCGAGCAGTCGCACCATCGTATCGATGTCGTCGTTCGCCGGGTTGATGCCGATGGTGGCGTCGCCAACGCCATACATCAGCCCGTCGAGGATCGAGGCGGCGACGCCCTTGGGATCGTCGAGCGGATGATTGGGCTGCAGCCGCGTCGACATCCGCCCGGGCAGACCGATCGTGCAGCGGAAGCGGGTGATGACCTCGCATTTGGCCGCGACGGTCACGAGGTCCTGCAGCCGCATGATCTTGCTGACGGCTGCGACCATCTCCGGTGTCAGTCCCGGTGAGACGGCGGCCAGCGCCGCGGCATCGGTTGCGTCCGAGAGCAGCCATTCGCGGAAAGCGCCGACCGTGAGGCTCGCCACGGGCGTGAAGGCGCTGCCGTCATGCTGGTCGACGATCAGGCGCGTGACCTCGTCGCTCTCATAGGGAATGACGGCCTCGTTGAGGAAATGCCGCAGCGGCAGATCGGCGAGTGCCATGCGCGCGGCGACGCGCTCGGCCGCGTCCTGCGCCGCTAGTCCGGCCAGCACATCGCCCGAGCGTAGCGGCGTGGCCTTTGCCAGGAGCGTTCTGAGGTCATCGAAGCGATGGGTTGTGCCACCCAGCGTGTGTGAAAAACCCATTAGCGTCTCTCTGTCTCTCGACTGCCGGCGACCGGGATTGTCGGCGCATCGATATCAGCAGCTGATGTCGTCATGGCAACGTCACGTCCGCATGCGCGGTCAGTGCCTGCAAACCATGTGCGAGCGCGTGGACGGACGCGACGAGCGCTTGCCCATGACTGATGCCTTCAATGTAGGCAATTGCTGATTTGCATGACATGTGCGCAATGAGCGTAGACGCGGTTCCACAAATTTGCAAATAATCACTCAAATCCACATTCGATCGGGCGGGGCCGAGCCCGCGCCGCAGCTCATGAAGGACATCAGGATGTTGCAGCTGTTGAAAGGCCTCTCCGCAAGTCTCGCACTGGTCCTGCTCGGCGCTGTCGCGCAGGCAGGCACGGTGACGGTCTACACCGCGCTGGAGGAGGACGAGATCGCCGACTACGTGAAGGCGGCCAAGACCGCGCTGCCCGACGTCGATCTCAAGGTGCTCCGGCTGTCGACCGGCGATCTCGGCGCGCGCATCATCGCCGAGGCCGGCAATCCGCAGCACGATGTGATCTGGGGCTGGGCCGTCACCAACATGCTGGATCCGCGCATCACCGCGCTGCTCGAGCCCTACGAGGTCAAGGGCGCCGACAAGCTGCCGGCTTCCGCCAAGGGCGCTGACGCCAGCTGGTTCGCCGCGACCGGCTACGTCACCGCGTTCTGCGTCAACACCGAGGTGCTGAAGGCCAAGAATCTGCCGATGCCGACGTCGTGGAAGGACCTCACCAACCCCGTCTACAAGGGCGAGGTGGTGCTGCCGAACCCGGTCTCGTCCGGCACCGGCTACATGCAGATCGCCGGCATCCTGCAGTCGCAGGGCGAGGAAAAAGGCTGGCAGTTCCTGAAGGCGCTCGACGGCAACGTCGCCCAATACATCAAGTCCGGCTCGCGGCCGTGCAAGGCGGCACGCGGCGGTGAGTTCGCCATCGGCGGCTCGCTCGCCTTCGCCGCGATCAAGTCGATCGAGGAGGGCTTTCCGATCAAGATGGTGATCCCGACCGACGGCGCGGGCTATGAGCTCGAAGCCTCCGGGCTGATGAAGGCGGCCAAGAACAAGGCCGATGCCAAGCGCTTCCTCGATTGGACGCTGTCGCCCGAGGCCGCCGCGCTCTACACCAGCTACAAGGAGCTCGTGACCATCTCCGGCACGGCGCCGTCCAAGGCCGCGCTGACCGCGGGCTTCCCCGCCGATGTCGCCAAGACGGTCTATCCGATCGACTTCGCCCGCTCGGCGAGGGAGCGCGACGGCATCCTGAAGACCTGGCAGACCAGCATCGGCCGCTGAGGTGTTGTGGTCATGACGCTCGAGCTCGACCGCCTGCACAAGACCTTCGACGATTTCGTCGCGCTCGACCGCATCTCGCTCAAGGTCGAGGGCAGCGAGTTCGTCTGCCTGCTCGGGCCGAGCGGCTGCGGCAAGACCACCTTGCTGCGCATCATCGCCGGGCTGCTCACGCCGGACAGCGGCCGGCTGCTGCTCGACGGCCAGGATCTCAGCGCAGTGCCGGCGCGCGAGCGCGGCTTCGGCATCGTGTTCCAGTCCTACTCGCTGTTTCCCAACATGACCGTGGCCGAGAACATCGGCTACGGCATGCGCATCCGCAAAGCCGATCGCGCCAGGATCGCCGCGCGTGTCGCCGAATTGCTGGAGCTGATCAAGCTGCCTGACTTCGCCGACCGCCTGCCGTATCAGTTGTCCGGCGGCCAGCAGCAGCGGGTGGCGCTGGCGCGCGCCGTCGCGGTCGATCCGCGGCTGATCCTGCTCGATGAGCCGCTGTCGGCGCTGGATGCCAAGGTGCGCGCCGATCTGCGCGTCGAGATCCGCGAGCTGCAGCGCCGGCTCGGCATTCCCACCATCATGGTCACGCATGATCAGGAGGAGGCGATGATCCTCTCCGACCGGATCGTGTGCATGAACGCTGGCCGCATCGAGCAGGTCGGCGCGCCCGAGGAACTCTATCTCAGGCCGGCGACCAGGTTCGTCGCCGACTTCATGGGCAGCAGCAATCTGCTGCCGACCGACTGGGTGCGCGAGGCGATGCCGGCGCTTCTGCAGTCGCGGCCCGCCGGCGCCGATGCCGATTTCCTCGCCTGCCTGCGCCCCGAGCAGGTCAGCCTGCAGACGGCACATGGTGGCGAGGCGCAGGTGGTGGACGTCGCCTTCCTCGGCCACATCCGCCGCGCCCGGATCGCCTGGAAGGGCCGTGAGCTCCTGGTTCAGACCGGTCATGTCGAGGGCCTCGCGCCCGGCGCTGCGGTCGCCGTCTCGGTCGGCGCCGGCGGTTGCGGCTGGGTGCGCGTGTGAGCGTCACGGCGGTGGATATCGG
>JBARNF010000101.1:0-5671 GCA_049802835.1 Bradyrhizobium sp. | reverse complement strand
TGATGCCGCCGATCACCACGGTCGCGAGCGGCCGCTGTACCTCGGCGCCGGCGCCGGTCGCGAGTGCCATCGGCACGAAGCCGAGGGACGCCACCAGCGCGGTCATCAGCACCGGACGCAGCCGGGTCAGCGCGCCTTCGCGCACGGCCTCCGCAATGGGGCGGCCTTCGCTGCGCAGCCGCTCGATGAAGGCGATGATGACGAGGCCGTTGAGCACGGCTACACCGGACAGTGCGATGAAGCCGACGCCGGCCGAGATCGACAGCGGCAGGCCGCGCAGCATGAGCGCGGCGATGCCGCCGGTCAGCGCCAGCGGCACGCCGGAGAACACCAGCGCGGCATCGGCGAGCGAGCCCATGCTCATGAACAGCAGCAGGAACACCAGCGCGAGCGCGATCGGCACCACGATCGTCAGCCGCTTGGTCGCCGACACCAGCTGCTCGAACTGGCCGCCCCAGCCGATCCAGTAGCCCGGCGGCAGCTTCACCTTCTCGGCGACGGCGGCTTGCGCTTCGGTGACGAACGAGCCGAGATCGCGCGCCCGAACGTTGGCCGATACGACGATGCGGCGCTTGCCGTTCTCGCGGCTGACCTGGTTCGGACCTGGTGCCGAGTCCACCGACGCGACCGACGACAGCGGGACATAGCGCGGCTGCGTCGCCGTCGCGCCCGACAGCGCCGCGCGCAGCGGCGCGGCACTCGGCTCCTCGCCCGCGGGAAGCGGAATCGGGATGGCGCGAACGGCGTCGAGATTGCCGCGCAGGCGCTCGGGCAGCCGCACCACGATGTCGAAGCGGCGATCACCGTCGAACAGCTTGCCGGCCGCCTTGCCGCCGACCGCGATCTCGACCACGTTCTGCACCTCGGCAATGCTGAGGCCATAGCGCGACAGCGCCTGGCGATCGATCTTCACGGTCAGGATCGGCAGGCCCGCGACCTGTTCGATCTTGACGTCGGTGGCACCGGCGACGCCGCGGATCACCGCCTCGACCTGGCGCGCTGCGCCCTGCAGGATGTCGAGATCGTCGCCGAAGATCTTGACGCCGACATCGCTGCGCACGCCGGAGATCAGCTCGTTGAAGCGCAGCTGGATCGGCTGCGAGATCTCGTAGTTGCTGCCGGGGATGTCGTCGGCCGCCTGTTCGATCTCGGCGACGAGTTGCGCCTTCGGCTTCGACGGGTCGGGCCACGCCTGGCGCGGCTTCAGCATGACGTAGCCGTCGCTTTGCGACGGCGCCATCGGATCGGTGGCCACCTCGGCGGTGCCGATGCGTGCGAAGACGTCCTTCACTTCGGGGATCTGACGCAGCCGCGCCTCCAGCGCCTTCTGCAGATCGACCGAGAGCGTGAGACTCGTTCCGGGAATACGCAACGCCGCGAGCGCCACGTCCCCTTCGTCGAGGCTGGGAATGAACTCGCCGCCCATGCGCGTCGCCGCAAAGCCGCTGGCCGCGACGATCGCCACCGCTGCGGCTGCAACGGTCAGCCGATGCGCGATCACGCCGCGCAGCAGCGGCGCGTAGATCCGCCTCGCACCGCGCATGACAAAATTCTCCTGCTCGGAGACCTTGCCGGTGACGAAAATCGCGACAGCGGCGGGCACGAAGGTGATCGAGAACAGCACGGCGGCGCCCAGCGCCATCAGCACCGTCAGCGCCATCGGCGTGAACATCTTGCCCTCGACGCCGGTCAGGGTCAGCACCGGCAGATAGACGACGGCGATGATCAGTGTGCCGAACAGGCTCGGCCCGATCACCTCGCGCGCGCCGCTCACGATGGCCTGCAGCCTTTCAGACGTCGTGAGGAGGCCACCCTTCTTGTGCTGCGCCTGGGCGAGCAGGCGCAGGCAGTTCTCGACGATGATGACGGCACCGTCGACGATGATGCCGAAATCGATCGCACCGAGACTCATCAGGTTGGCGCTGACCCTGGTCTCGACCATGCCGGTGATCGTCATCGCCATCGACAGCGGGATGATGCAGGCGGTGACCAGCGCGGCACTGACGTTGCCGAGCAGCAGGAACAGCACGACGACGACCAGCGCAGCGCCTTCGAGCAGGTTGGTCTCCACGGTACGGATCGTCGCTTCGACCAGATGGGTGCGGTCGTACAAAGTGCGCGTGATCACGCCGTCGGGCAGCGATCTCGCGATTTCGTCGAGCCGGGCGGCGACGCGCCTTGCAACGCTGCGGCTGTTCTCGCCGATCAGCAGCATCGCGGTGCCAAGAACGGTTTCCTCGCCGTTGAGCGTCGCGGCCCCGGTGCGCAAATCGCGCCCCTCGGTGACCTCGGCGACGTCGCCGATGCGCACCGGCGTGCCGCCGCGGGCGCCGATCACGATGTCCTTGAGCTCGGCGGCGCTGCCGACCTGGCCGGGCGCGCGCACCAGATATTGCTCGCCGTTGCGCTCGATATAGCCGGCGCCGACATTGGCGTTGTTGGAGGCGAGCGCGGCGATGACGTCGCGGAAGCTGATCTTATAGGCCATCAGCCGGCCGGGATCCGGCAGCACGTGGAACTGGCGCTCGAAGCCGCCGATGGTGTTGACCTCGATCACGCCGGGCACGCCGCGCAATTGCGGCCGAATGATCCAGTCCTGGATCGTGCGCAGATCACTGGGCGAATAGTCGGCGCCATCAGGCGTCTTGGCGTCCTTCTTCGCCTCGACCGCATACATGAAGATCTCGCCGAGCCCGGTCGAGAGCGGCCCCATCGCGACCTCGACGCCCGGCGGCAGCTGGTCCTTGACCTGCTGGATGCGCTCGTTCACGAGCTGGCGCGCGAAATAGATGTCGGTGCCGTCCTGGAACACGACGGTCACCTGGCTGAGGCCGTAGCGCGACAGCGAGCGCGTGGTGTCCAGCTTCGGCAGGCCACCCATGGCGGTCTCGACCGGAAAGGTGATGCGCTGCTCGGTCTCGAGCGGCGAGTAGCCCGGCGCCTTGGTGTTGATCTGCACCTGGACGTTGGTGATGTCGGGCACGGCGTCGATCGGCAGCCGGGTGAAATTCCAGGCGCCGAAGGCAGCGGCAGTGAGCGAGACGAACAGCATCAGCCAGCGCTGGCGGACGGCAAGCGCGAGGATCGCGTCAATCATGCTCCGCCTCCCCCTTGCCCATCTCCGCCTTCACCACAAAACTGTTCTCGGCGACGTAGTGCTCGCCGGCGGAGAGACCGTCGCGGATCTCGACGAAGCTCGGATCGGACTCGCCGAGCGCCACGGGACGCGCCTCGATCTTGTCGCCGTCCTCGCGCACGAACACGACGGTCCTGTTCTCCAGCGTCTGGATCGCGCTTGCGCGCACCGCGACCGCGACACTGCGCTTGGCGAGCACCAGCCGCGCGGTGACGAACAGGCCGGGGCGCAGCCGGCCATCGGCGTTGGCCAGCACGATTCGGGCGAGCGCGGTCTGCGTCTCGCTTGCGCCAACGGGAGCGATGTAGGACACGCGCCCGCGGATCTCGCCGCGGCCGTCATCCGGATCGATCAGCACCTCGTCGTCGAGCCGGACGCGCCGGAGGTCCTGGCGATAGATCGACAGATCGACCCAGATGGTTGAGAGATCCGCGACCACGAAGGCCGGCTTCTGCTCGGAAGCGTATTCGCCGAGCGAGATCTGGCGATCGATGATGGTGCCGCCGAGCGGTGCCTTGAGGTCATAGGCGGTCAGGCTCTGGTTGCTCTCGATCGACGCGAGCAGCTCGTCCTTGGCGACGGTATCGCCGATGCGTTTCCTGATGGCGCGGACGATGCCGGGAAAGCGCGGCGTCACCTGCACCAGCGCCTCCTGATTGGCCCTGAGCACGCCGTTGAAGGAGAGCGTATCCGACAAGGTCGCCGGCCCTGCTTCGGCAAGCGTGACGCCCGCAGCGGCGAGTTTCACGTCGCTGATGCGGATGCGGTCGGCGCCATGCTCGTCCTGCTCGACGTGATCCTTTGGCGCACGCTCGGGCTTCTCGGCATGATCCGTCTCCGGATGGCCGACGGTCGCGGCCGTTTCAGGCGAGCCCTGGAGCAGCAGGCGCGACCCGGCTGCGCCGCAGGCGGCAGCAACAATCGCGATGACGATGACGGTGGAGGTCTTCATCGCGCAGTCTCCCGTGCCAGGCTGAATGGACGGCCCACCAGCCCCTCGATCGTCGCAGTGGCAACATGGATGTTCTGCAGCGCCTCCTGCTCGCGCAGCCGCGCCTGCGCCACGCTCGCCTGGGCGTCGAGCACTTCGAGCAAGGTGAAGCGGCCGGCGCTGTAGCCCTGCGCGATCTCGTCCGCGGCCTCTTGCGCCCTGGGAATTGCGATCTCGCGCAAGACAGACAATTCGCGCAGCGATCCCTGCAGCGAGTCGTAGGCGCGGCCGGCGATCACCAGCAGCGCGTTGCGGTTGGCCTTGCGCTCGGCCTCGGTCTTGGCGAGGCTTTCCTGCGCGGAGAGGATGTTGCCCTGGTTCTGGTCGAACACGGGAATGGGCACGGAGACGCTGAGCCTGACGGCATCGTCCTGGGTGTCGTTGAAATGTCGCCAGCCGCCGCTGACGCGCACGTCGGGATAGGGCTTCAGCCGCGCCAGCAGCAGCTCGGCGTTGCGCTGCGCGTAGACGGCCGTCCAGCGCACGAGTTGCGGGTTGGCGTCGATGGCGGCGATGACGCCCTGGAACGACGGTGGCTGTCCGCTGGCATCAAAGCGCCCCGACACTGCGGCGAATTTCGGCGAGGTGTCGCCGAGCAGCAGCGCGAGCTCGCGCCGCGCACTCGCCAGAGTGGCCTTGACGCGTTCGCGATCGACGCGCACCAGCGCCGAGGCGACCTCGGCACGCCCGGTCTCGGCGGGCGATGAAGCCCCGGCCTCCACACGCCTGCGCAACAGCGGCGTCAGCCGGTCGAGCGCGGCGACCTGATCATCGAGGATCTGGATCCGGCGCTGGGTCGCGAGCACCGTGACGAAGGCGATCGCCGTCTCCGACAGCACCTCGAGCCGCACCGCCTGAAGCTGGATCTCGGCGATCCGCACGCCGGCCTGGCCGGCGGCGATGCGCGCATCGCGCTTGCCGAACCATTCGAACGCCTGGCTGATCTGCAGGGTGCTCTCGGCCGATCGTGTCCCGCGATACGGACCCGAGCCGAACGAATTGTCCTGCTCGTAGGAGAGCTCGGGATTGAGCAGCGCGCCGGCCTGCAGGCGCTGCCCGCTGGCGATGCCGATGTTGCGGTCGGCGGCGGACAGCCGCGGATTGGCGGCGAGCGCGCGCGACAGTGCCTCGCGCATGGTCAGAGGCTGCGCGGCCGCGGCGTGGACGGACATTGCGAGCAGGGCTGCAGCGCAGGCGACGCGCGCAGCCATCCCGGGGAATGGCATGAAGATGAACCTGTCTCGACGAGCAATGATGGACGGCTTGGCCGTCCGGCACGTGGCGTCAGGTCAGGTGTTTGGGCGGCGGAAACTCGGACTCGGACAGAATTCCTGCGCGAAGCACGGGACCGGCCCAGTTGGTCGCTACGACGATGTCACTCGGAGCTGGCGCGAGCTGCAGCTGCGGCACGGCAACCGAGAAGCAGCCGTGGCAATGATGATCGGCGATACCGCGCTGATCGGAATGCCCGGCCTTGTCGAGCAGAGACGCGATCTCCGACTTGCCGGCGGAGGCATGGGCGACGTCGAGATCACAGGCGCCGT
>JBARNF010000100.1:0-4640 GCA_049802835.1 Bradyrhizobium sp. | reverse complement strand
GCACCGTCGTCCTAGAAGACGACCCGGATCGCCGTTCCGCCGCTCGTTCAGTAGCTTAGCTGATCGCTGGCTGACGACGCAGTCAGCCGCGAACCGGTCTTGAGCTTTCTTCTCTGAGAAAAACAGGGATTTCTGTCAGCTCGCCCAGCCGCGATCCCCGCGTGCCCGACTTATCGTGAAAATTCAGTGGCTTGCTCATAGGCTCCCGGCCTTCACAGAGTTGGTCTTTTCCGTCCTGTTGGCCAGGAAACAGGGAATTTTACGCCGCCGGCATTGCCGTTATCCGGGATCCGATTGTCGGCTATCCGGGATCGCGTTGTTGCTATCCGGGATTACGTTGTCGTCGTACGGGACGCAGGTGCGCACAAGCGGGACGTGATGGTGCGCTATCGGAAACGAGATGCGTCGTTCTGGGAATGGTATGCGTGCTTACGGGACGCGATTGCGATCTTTCGCGAAGAGCACGGCGCCGCTTGAAGCGAACCGACTACATCAGTGGGTTTCTTCTCTGGACGTCGGCGATCTTGCGACCATAGCCGTACGGCGGCTCAATCACTCACTTGTGATGGAGCGTGCATGTGCGCGAAAGCGAGCGCTCTTTTGAAACCGCAGTCTTTAAAACCCCTTCAAAGCCTCCTCAAAGCCTCTTCAAAGAAATTGCAGGCGTTCAAGCCAGCGCGGCGTCGCAATGAAGCCGTGCGATCGGCTCGCACCAATCGACGTGAATAGCGGGCGCCTCGATATTTCTCTGATCATGACGGGGTCGAATCATCTATAATTTGTGCCGTGTTTGTTCGCGAGGTCAGTAGTAATGAGTCTACCTTCTCCTAAGATCGAGGTGCTTCCCCTCGCCTCCCTGCGCCCCTACCCCGGCAATGCGCGCCGCCATTCGAAGAAGCAGGTGCGCCAGATTGCCGAAAGCATCAGGCGGTTCGGCTTCACCAACCCGGTGCTGGTGAGCGACCAGGGCGAGATCATCGCCGGCCACGGCCGGGTGATGGCCGCCAAGGAGCTGGGGCTCGCCACCGTTCCGACGGTTCGGCTCTCGCACCTAAGCGCCGAGGAACGGCGCGCCTACGTTCTTGCCGACAATAAGCTCGCGCTCAATGCCGGCTGGGATACTGAGATCCTGGCGATCGAATTGCAGGCGCTTGTCGATCTGGAGTTCGACGTCACGCTAACCGGATTCTCGCTGGCTGAAGTCGACCTCACGCTCGACCAGGCGCGCGAGGCCTCCGCAGCAGCACCCGACAGCCCCGCCGACCAGATTCCGGAGCCCCCGAAAACGGCTGTGTCCCGGCCAGGCGACCTTTGGCTCCTCGGCCGCCACTGGCTGCTGTGCGGCAATGCCATGTCGCGCGAGGATGTGGCGCGCCTCATCGGCAACGAGAAGGTCGACCTGATCTTCACCGATCCACCCTACAACGTGCCGATCGATGGGCACGTCTGCGGACTGGGCTCGGTCCGTCACCGCGAGTTTGCCTTTGCATCAGGCGAGATGACACGAGCCCAGTTCACCACCTTCCTCACCACCACGCTCTCAAATGCAGCCTCCGCGGCCAAGGACGGGGCGATTGCCTTTGTGTGCATGGACTGGCGGCACATGCGGGAACTGCAGGATGCGGGCGAAGAGGTGTTTTCCGAGCTCAAGAACCTCTGCGTCTGGAACAAGACCAACGGGGGGATGGGGAGCTTCTATCGCTCCAAGCACGAGCTTGTGTTCGTCTTCAAGGTTGGGAGCGCGTCCCACACCAACAGCTTCGGTCTAGGCGAGACCGGCCGCTACCGCACCAACGTCTGGGACTACCCCGGCATCAGCAGCCTTGGGGCGAACCGAACCGACCAACTCGCCATGCATCCGACCGTCAAGCCCGTGGCGCTCGTGGCTGACGCCATCCGGGACTGCTCATGCCGCGGCGAGATCGTGCTGGATGTCTTCGGCGGTTCGGGAACGACCCTGATGGCGGCCGAGACCTGCGGGCGGCAGGCCCGCCTTCTCGAATATGACTCCTGCTATTGCGACACGATCGTGACCCGCTGGGAGACCTATACGGGCAAGCAGGCAAGCCTCGACCGGGACGGGCGTCCGTTCGAAGAGGTTGCGGTTGAGCGCCTCCGTGCGACTGCCAAACGAACTTCGGGGCGCAGGAGGGCGCGTTGATATGGCTAACGATCAAGACGGCGACCGGAAGAAGAAGTCCCCCCTGGATGAGGTCCACCTCTCCAAGGAGACCATTGAGCAAGCCAAGAACGCGATCCTGCATGGGGTCGGCTACCAGCATCCGCCGCAACATAGACGCTTCAAGGAGGGTCACTCCGGCAACCCCAAGGGAAGGCCCAAGCGCCGCGATCTCGGCCCGGGCGGCAGTCGGTCTGCAAACGCCATCGCTCTGAACGAAGCTGAGCGGCCGATCGGCGTCCGGGAGGGAGCCCAGACCCGAGAAATGCCGGCCATCGATGCCGTATTCCGTAAGCAGATAGCGACGGCTCTTGGCGGAAACGCCTACGCACAAAAACACGCGATCGAGCGCTACGATCGGGCCGAGTTGGAGCGACGGCAAAGGATCGCCGAAGAGATCGAATTTTATACGGACTACGTTGAGACGCGGCGTGCAGAAATCGCCGAGGCCAGGGCGAAAGGGCATCCGGTTCCCGACCCTCTGCCGCATCCCGATGACGTGGTTATCGACCCCGAAAAGGGCGTCCGGTTCATCGGTCCATTCACCGAGGAAGGGCGTGCCTTCATCGAGGAGAATGCGAGGGTCCGAGACCTGCTCATCATGCAA
The DNA here is from genome assembly GCA_049802835.1 of Bradyrhizobium sp. Classification (GTDB taxonomy): domain Bacteria; phylum Pseudomonadota; class Alphaproteobacteria; order Rhizobiales; family Xanthobacteraceae; genus Bradyrhizobium. The sequence goes on along the minus strand of JBARNF010000100.1, from coordinate 1,854 downwards.
GATGCTCTCGACCGGCGCATGGCGGGCGAGGTCCACAGTGCCAACCCGCTCGACCAGCCGGGCAGCGCGCTTGCCTTCGCGCAGACTATGAACGCGGGCTTGCCTGAGCGCTACCGGCTATCTGAAATTATGTTTGTTATCTGCATGGACCGCTACGCCACGTGGTCGAAGCGCAAGCTTCTGAAGGAAGTCTATCGCGCCTGGTGGGCGCTCGGCGTGCGTGTCCCCAGAGGTCGCACATTCCCGCCGCTCCGTTTCGCGAAGCAGACGATTGACGAGATCGTCGAGATTCTCACGAGCGGCAACGATGAAGACATGGCACGTTTTATTGCCCTGCCCTTGCACATCCAAATCGATGCCATGGGAATAACTCGACGAGAGCACCGCGAAGGACATACGTGAAGGACGACTGCAATCGCAGCTAGAACATTTCCCGATGGATTTGAATCGGGCGGATTCCCAAGAGCATGCGGATGAGCGATTCTATTGGGATTGATTCCATTTTGGGAGCAGAACGATGCCGAAGTCGCATTCGGGTGACCTGCGCGAGCGGGTGATCGAAGCGGTGGAAGCTGGCGCATCGCGGCGTGAGGCAGCTGAACGCTTTGAGATTAGCGCCAGTTCGGCGGTCAAATGGTGCAGAGCTGGCGCGAGAGCGGAACCGCCGCGGCAAAGCCGCGCGGAGGAAGCAGTTCGCCGTTGGAGGAGCATGCGGAATGGCTGCTGGCTCTGATTGCCGAGCAGGCGGACCTGACGCTGGATGAGATCGTTGCTGCGATGCATAAGCGGCGGATCGCCGGCAGCCGCAGCGCGGTCTGGCGGTTCTTCGCCCGCCACAAGATCAGCTTTAAAAAAAGCCTGCGCGCGGCGGAGCAAGAGCGAGCGGACGTGCCCCGAGCGCGCCGACGTTTGATGCGAGAGCAAGGCATGTTTGACCCGGCCCGACTGGTGTTCATCGACGAGACCGCCACCTCGACCAATGGTGCGGCTACGCGACCGCTGCCCGCGCGGTATGCGATTGATCGGCCGCGTGCCGCACGGACACTGGAATCACCTTCGTGGCTGGCCTGCGCCATGATGGGATGGTCGCGCCCTTCGTGGTTGATGGGCCCATGAACGGACCGACCTTCCTCGGCTATCTCGAACAATGTCTGATTCCGACGCTCCATCGCCGCGACGTCGTCATCATCGACAACCTCCCGGCCCATAAGATTGCCGGTGTAAGGAAAGCAATCGAAGCAGCGCGTGCGATCCTGCTTTATCTGCCGCAATATTCGCCGGACCTTAACCCGATCGAGTTGGCCTTCGGCAAACTGAAAGCACTTCTACGCAAAGCCGCCGAGCGAACCATTCCGGGTCTCTGGCGCAAGATCTGCTCGCTCGTCGCAGCTTTCAGCGCCCGTGAATGTCGGAATTACTTCACGCACGCAGGGTACGCATCTAAATGACCAGAATCCGCTCTAGTCCGGCAGATCGTGGGCACCCAAGCATGCACGCGCGCAAGATGCCTGCTCAGGGTGGAGCGTTACAACGTCATGCCTATCCTGACCAAGCGATTCGGGGAAAATCTTGGCTGCGATGCTGCGGCAATTCACGAGGCTCACCGGCAGGCTGCAAATGCATGAATTTATTCATGCGCGCCGCCTCTGCGGCTGCTATAAGAGATCATGTCCGCCGCCGTCCGGTGAATCGCCCTTGCACTCATGAACAGCCTTCTTTTCACGGTCGAGGAATGGGACGAGGCCGAGCACCTCGTCAACCTGCTTCGCGGACGATCGGCTTGTTGAGCATCTGCACGAGGCGGTCGATGTCCAGCGGCTTCGCGAACCAGTCCAGCACATTGAGCCTGAACGA
>JBARNF010000099.1:0-5534 GCA_049802835.1 Bradyrhizobium sp. | reverse complement strand
CCCCACTTCCGTTCGTCTGCTGCCGCTCAATTGCAGCGACGCGTGGTGCGGACCGACATCGAACCGTCGGGCAGGCGCTTTCGTACGGTGATCTCGCGGCAATCGGCCTGGTTGCGAAAGCCTTCATGCCGGCCGCGCTCTTCGCCACGATGCCGGCCGCGTACCTCGCCACGATGCATGCCGCGGTCGTTGTCGGAACCGAGACGCAGCCTGGGCCCATCTCGACCCACGTCGACCGACACCTGCGCATCCGCAGGCGAAATCAGGACCGGCGCCCCGATCAGGCACGCCATGGCGGCAATCGCATAAACAAGCTTTTTCATGATATTCTCCGGAGGTATGTGTGCAGTCGGCGTTACAACGCTTCTGCACGGGGGACGTAGGGACCGCCCGCGTCGAGTCACCCACCATGGAGCCAATAGATTGCCGCGGTCTGTGCAAAATTGACCACCCGAACAGGAATATTCGCACCAAGGCGCGATCCTCGCGTGAGCTGGAAGGGATCGGCCCGGCCCGCCCCGTGAACAGAAAAGGAAAAGCCCCGGCGGTGAGGCCGGGGCTTTGTTGCACTTTTTTCAGTCGGACAAGGCCGCCGATCACTCTTCCATGTCAGCTGCCTCAAAGGGATGACTTCCAATCTGTGGATGGTCGTGCAGCACGACATTCAGCAATGAGCTGTGGACTGCGATGCTGCCGTTGTAGCTGATAAATCCCAGCTTGCGAAATTTGTTCATGAAAAAACTCACGCGCGACCGGGTCGTTCCGATCATCTCCGCAAGGGTCTCCTGGCTGATTTTCGCGATGATCGGCTCCGGTTTCCCTTCCTTGCCGAAGTTCGCCAGCAGCAGGAGCAGCCGGGCAAGGCGCTTCTCGCTCGAATTGAACAACTGATCGACCAGGTCCGCCTCGACGCGGATGGTGCGACCGAGAAGATGGGCGATGAACATCTCAGAGAACGCCGGTTCCTGATGGATCACGCGGACGATCGCCGCTTTCTCCAGGCGCACGATGATGGAGTCCGTCATGGCCGCGGCCGTCGCCATGCGCTGCGTCTGGCCGGCAAGGCATCCTTCACCGAAGAATTCGTTCGTCCCGAGAGTTGCGACGATGGCTTCCTTGCCTTGCTCCGAAACGACGGTGACCCTCGCCTTACCTTTCTGGATGTAGAAGACGGCGTCGGCAGGGGCGCCCTGTGAAAAGACGATCTGGTCCTTGCAGTACCGGCCAATGCTGCGGCCCTCGCCGACCTTGGCGAGAAAGGATTTCGGATGGAATGAGGGCCGGCGTTTGCTCGACATGACTTGACCTTCTACCGCGAATCTCCAAACCCAACCTTTTATTATTATAAGGCTAAAGTTTCGCCATGAGCAATTTTGACCAGTTATTCGCTCGGCCGTCTGCTACACGAGCCTGGAGAACGAAACGAAGAGCCGAACGAGACCATACCCCTCGCACTGCCGCGCCAAGCCGATTGTGGCGGCGTTGCGCGAAAATATATGGAGATTTTGTCATGAATACATCGACCAGAATTCTCGCGGCCGCGCTGATGGCCGCTGCCGCGCCGTGGCTCGTTGCGCCGGCCGCCGCGGCGCCGATGCCATCGCCGCTGGGACTGCAGAACGCGGTGGCGCCGTCGGTCGAGACCGTGCAATACCGCCGCGGCTGGCGCGGCGGCTATCGTGGCGGCGGCGGAATTGGTCCCGGCGTCCTCGGCCTTGCCGCCGGCGCGATCATCGGCACGGCGATCATCGGCGCCACGCAGCCCCGCGGCTACTACGGCTATGGCGGCTACGAAGGCGGCTATGCCTACGCGCCCGGCTATGCCTACGCGCCCGGCTATGAGCAGGGTTACGTCGCCGCTTCTCCCTACGGCGGTGGCGGCGAAGCCGCCTATTGTCTGCAGCGCTTCCGGTCCTACGACCCGGCCTCGGGCACCTATCTCGGCTTCGACGGCCTGCGCCATCCGTGCCCGTGACGGTGGGAGCGTAGCGCATGGTCCGGCGAAGTGGACACCGGTTCGCCGTCAAGACCATGCGCCACTCGAGAGGCCCGGCTGCGCCAATCGGCTGGCTTAAAGCGAAGGACCGCCCGCCGGGCGGTCCTCTCATTGCGTTACGTTCCGCCGGAGCGGGTCTTGTGTATGGCGCGTTTGCCGAGCAGACGATCGAACTCCATCTTGGACACGCCGTAGCACTCGCACGAACCGTGCCCCAGGCCGGCGCGGTCGATGATCGTGACGTTGCCACGTTTATAGCGGATGAGGCCGGCCCGTTGCAGGGCGCCCGCCGCCGCCGTCACGCCGGTACGCTGCACCCCCAGCATCATGGCCAAAAACTCCTGGGTGAGCAGGAACTCATCCGATTGCATGCGGTCGTGCGTCATCAGCAGCCAGCGGCAACATCGCTGCTGGATGGAATGAAAGTGATTGCACGCGGCGGACTGCGCCACCTGGTTGAAGAAGGCGTGAGCATAGTGAAGCATCACCGTTCGCATCGAAGCGCTTACGGCCAGCTCCTTGTCGAACAGCGCTGCCTTCATTCTCAGCCCGGCGCCGGGAACCTGGACGTAAACGCTGGTGGGCGCCCTGTCGTCGCCCCACACGAGGGGCAACCCCACCACGCCCTCGTTGCCGATCGTTCCCACCTCCGCCGCCTCGCCGTTCGCCATGGTGTTCACCAGCGAGCCGACGCCGGTCTCGATGAAATAGACAAATCTGATGCGCTTGTTCGCGCGGTAGAGAGACTGCCGATAGTCGAGCGGAATACGCTGAAGATGCGGGCGAAGCCGCGCGTAATCCCGCGGCGGCAGCAAACCGAGCAACCGGTTCGCCTGCGGCTCCGCAGCCTTGCGGCCAGCCACCACCGCGCTGCTCCTCTCGGTCATGTTCGAACGGTTTCACGGTTGCGCGCCGAGCGGCGACCTGTTTCGTCTTTCAAGCCGGCGCGCGTTGCCCTGGCTCGGTCTCTTCTTCGGCAAGCGCTCTATTCGGCAAGCATTTTTCTTGTTTCTTGTCGCCGTGTTTCGTCGACGGCGCCGGCCGATCACCCGCGAAGGCTGCGCCTTTTCGTCGCTCGAGGCAAGGACAATGTCCTGTATCGGACATTTCCCTCGACTTCGCGCGGTGAGAGGGGTATCTTGATGACAACTGTGACGGCACGATAAAGCGTCCGTCTGCGCCTCCTTCAACTTGATATCGAGCCTGGTACAGGCGTCCGTCGCCCTCGCTCCGAGCCATGTCGGGGCGAAAGACTTGTGACTTGCGGGCGTGAAATTCGTCGCCACCGGCTTCGTCAGCGATCCTGGCCCGTGTGCGGCCTGGTGACTCACGCAGTCGTCGAACCCTCCTCAAACGCGTCACGGGACCATGTCCATCGCGGCACCTTCAAATGAAAAAAATGCCGGCGCTTCGAAAGGATCGGCACCGCAAGGCCCATGTCCGGTATCGGACATAATTGATTTGAATCAAGACGATTTAGCTATCTCCACCGCAAGCTTCATCCGTTACGTGCGTCCAGGCAACGAACTCGGGACGCAGCAGGGAAGGCTGGCGACATGACCATCGAACGTTTGCCGTACGGCGCGGACTCGCCTTGGGAGGCCATATTCGACCACCCGGAGAGCCGCACGGCCGCGAGCTACGAACGCGAGCTGACAAAGAACAGGGACACGGAAACCCAACTGCGAGAGGCTCTCGCCCGGGAAGAGGCTCTGCTTCGTCAAAAGGACGAGTTGATCCAACAACAGGAGGTTTTGAGCAAGGAGTGCGATCATCGGCTGTTGAACGGCCTGCAAATGATCGTGAGCCTGCTGTCGCTGCAGAGCCGGGCGTCGACGAATGCCGAGGCCGCTGCGCAATTGGCCGTCGCCGCCAAGCGCGTCGCCACGATCGAGCGCGTCCACCGGCGTCTGCATTATTTCGATGGCGTGCAAACCGTCGCCTTCAAGCAATACCTCGAGGACCTCTGTCGCGATTTCTCCACGATGCTGTCCTCGGAGGAACGCCCGGAGCAGGCCATCGCCGTCGAGGGGATCGAAATCAAGCTGCCGACCGCCATCGGCATTCCGCTCGGCTTCATCGTCAACGAGCTGATCACGAACGCGGCCAAATACGGCAAGGGCCGCATCACGGTCAGGTTGGAGCGGGATCCCGGAAAGGGCTACGCGCTGTCGGTTTGCGATGATGGCCCGGGGTTGCCGGAAGGCTTCGATCCGGCCGCCTGCAAAGGACTGGGAATGAAGATCATTCGGTCTTTTGTCGGACGGATCGGCGGTGAATTGCGGATCGGCCGAGGCGACAACGACCAAGGCGCGCGATTTACCGTGCTGTTCTCCTGATGGCTCGCACATCGGCCGGCGATCGAGCTCGATGATCGATCTACGCGCGACGCAAGACCCCGGCATCGAGGGCAAGACAAAAAGGACTTTTGGACGATGAATCGCAACGTTCTCTACCTCGTCATCGGCGCGTTCGCCGTCGCCACCGCGGTCTTGACCTATCAGCTCTACCAGGAGCATCAGAAGACCAGTGGCATCGAGATCAACGTCGGAAAGAGTGGCATTTCTGTCGAGAAGAAGTAATTCGGCCTCCGTGCCGGAGTGCGAAGAGGCTCAATGTTCTATAGGCGCTGCAACGGGAGATAGATCATGTCGATCGGACTCATTCTCATCATCATCCTCGTCATCTTCCTGCTCGGTGGCTTCAGCGGCCGTTTCGGCGGCTACGGCTACGGCTACGGTCACGGCGGCATCGGTCTCATCGGCATCATCATCATCATCCTCGTCGTCCTGCTGCTCACGGGACGGCTTTGATCCGACGGGCGGGATGGCGGACCGCCACTTGAAGACGCGTCGGTTCGCGGCTCGCCGCCAGGACGGCGGCATCGAGTCGTCGATGGCGCCGGCGGAATCGGCGCGCCGGTCACGTCAATGCATCTGAAACCAGCGAACAGGAGCGACCCATGAACTGGGATCAAGTCGAAGGCAACTGGAAGCAGCTCAAAGGCAAGGTGAGGTCGCAGTGGGGCAAGCTGACCGACGACGACGTCGATGTCGTCAACGGCAAGCGCACCGAGCTGCTCGGGGTTCTGCAGGCGCGTTACGGCCACGCCAAGGACGAGGCCGAGCGCGAAATCGATCTGTGGATCAAGCAGCTCAAGTAGAGGGCGTTCCCGTCGCTGCCTGAGAGATGACCGAGGACGCGGCGATTGCCGGCAACGGTTTCGCCTCGGCGCGGTCGAGAGGAAGACATGGGCCGTCTTCGCCTGCATCCGGAGAACCACCTCGTCGACCGCATCGGGTGGTTGAGAGCCGCGGTGCTCGGGGCCAACGACGGCATCGTCTCCACCGCGAGCTTGATCGTCGGCGTTGCCGCGGCGGCCGCGACGCGAAACGATGTCTTGATCGCGGGTATCGCGGGATTGGTAGCCGGCGCCATGTCGATGGCCGCCGGCGAGTACGTGTCCGTCAGCTCGCAATCCGACACGGAGCAGGCCGAGCTCGCGCGCGAACGCAAGGAGCTGGGAGAGAATGCCGAG
>JBARNF010000098.1:0-19317 GCA_049802835.1 Bradyrhizobium sp. | reverse complement strand
CCGCTCGCCGGTCGAGCTGATCGCGATCGGCATCGGCCACGACGTCACGCGCTACTATCGCCGTGCGGTCACGATCGTCGATGCCGAGGAGCTCGGCGGCGCCATCACCGAGAAGCTCGCCGAATTGTTCACGGAAACCCAGGCGGCGCCGCAGCCTGTGCGGGGGCAGAAGCGCAGGCTGCATTCGTAGCGAAATCTCGCGGGCGCCCGCGTCGCGTGGAGCAGGCGCGGCCGGCCGGAGGGGGCCGCACAGATGGTGCCACATGCGAACTCCGGCCGACGGCGCTTCCTTGCGCTGGCCCTCGGCGGAGCTTCGGCGTTCGCCTGGTCCAGGACCGCTCGCGCGCAATTGGCGCCGACACGCGTCCGGAGCCGCGCCGCCACCGACGAGCATTCCGTCACATCAGTGGTCAGGCTCGAGGTCAAGGCGCGGCCGTTGCCGTCCTTCGATCTGCGCGATCGCTCGCATGTCAGGTTCGGCCGGCTGGAGTACCGCAGCGGGCTCGCTCTGACCTCGTCCTATCCCGGCTTCGGCGGACTGTCGGGGATCCGGCTCGATGCCCGCGGGGACCGCTTCCTTGCAATCAGCGACAAGGGCGGCTGGTTCACCGGCCGCATCGCCTATTCCGGCCGTGAGATGGTGGGGCTCGCGGACGTCGAGGCGGCGCCGCTGCTCGGGCCGGATGGGCGGCCGATCACCGACCGTGGCTGGTACGATTCCGAATCCATCACGCGCGACGGCGATGTCGTCTATGTCGGCCTCGAGCGCGTCAACCAGCTGCTGCGCTACGACTTCGCCAAAGGCGGGACCGGCGCGCGCAGCGAGATCGTGCCGCTGCCGCCGGCCGCCAAGCGGCTGCCCAACAACAAGGGGCTCGAAGCGCTGGTGTTCGTGCCGAAGGGCCTGCCGCTCGCCGGCACGCTGATCGCGATGTCCGAGCGCGGCCTGGATGCCAATGGCGACCTGCTCGCGTTCCTGATCGGTGGTCCATCTGCAGGGCAGTTCAGCATCCGCCGCAGCAACGATTTCGACGTCAGCGATGCCGTGCTGCTGCCATCCGGAGACCTGATGGTGCTGGAGCGGAAGTTCTCTCTGTTCAATGGCGTCGGCATCAGGATTCGCCGCCTGGCGCTCGCGGAGATCGCGCCGGGCACGTTGGTCGATGGCCCCGAGATCTTCGCCGCCGACCTGGGGCAGGAGATCGACAACCTCGAAGGTATCGATGCCCACGTCACGCCCGAGGGCGAGACCGTGCTGACCTTGGTGTCGGACGACAACTTCTCGATGATCCAGCGCACCCTGCTGCTGCAGTTCACGTTGGTGGAATGAGCCGTCACGTCGCTGCCGCGGTTGCGTTGACCACGGCCCATCGATGGTCGACACTTGCGGGCATCCGATCATCACGATCAACGCCGCCCCAGCCCGGAATGTCCGCATGAGCGCCCTGTTCACTTCGATCAAGCTGCGCAGTCTCGAACTGGCCAATCGCATCGTGGTCTCGCCGATGTGCCAGTACTCGGCCGAGAATGGTGCCGCCAACGACTGGCATTTCACCCACATCAACACCCTGGCGCTGTCCGGTGCCGCGATGTTCTGCATCGAGGCAACGCATGTGGAACCAATCGGCCGCATCACGCCGGGTTGTCTCGGTCTGTGGGACGACGCGACCGAAGCCGCGCTGAAGCCGATCCTGGCCTCGGTCCGCAAACATTCGAAGGCCGCGGTCGCGATGCAACTCGCACATGCCGGACGCAAGGGATCGAGCCATCGGCCATGGGACGGCGGCCAGCAGATCCAGCTGGAGCACGGCGGCTGGGAGGCGGTCGCGCCCTCAGCCGTCCCGCAAAAGGAAGGCGAAGTGCCGCCACGGCCTCTCGATGCCGCAGGGCTCGCGCGCATCCGCGATGCCTTCGTCGCTGCGGCTCAGCGCGCCAACAGGCTCGGCATCGATGCACTCGAGCTGCACGGCGCGCACGGTTATCTCTTGCATCAATTCCTCTCGCCGCTCTCGAACCATCGCACGGATCAATATGGCGGCACGCTTTCGAACCGCATGCGCTTTCCGCTCGACGTGTTCGACGCCGTCCGCGCCGTCTTCCCGGCCGACAAGCCGGTGGGCATACGCCTCTCCGCAACTGATTGGGTCGACGGCGGCTGGGACCTCGAGCAGACCATCGCCTTTGCCCAGGAACTTAAGCGCCGCGGCGTCGACTGGATCGACGTGTCTTCGGGCGGCGGTTCGCCGTTGCAGAAGATCCCGCTCGGGCCCGGCTACCAGGTGCCGTTCGCGCAGGCGGTGAAGGAAGCGACGGGCGTTCCGACCATTGCGGTCGGGCTGATCACGGAGGCCCAGCAAGCCGAAGAGATCGTCGCCTCCGGGAAAGCCGACATGGTCGCGCTGGCGCGCGGCATGCTCTACGACCCGCGCTGGGGCTGGCATGCGGCCGCCGCGCTCGGCGGCCAGGTCGCCGCGCCTCCGCAATATTGGCGCTCGCAGCCGTCGTCGCAGAAAGAGCTGTTCGGCAGGACAACGTTCGGAGGGCGTTGAGCAGCACCTCATCGCAATGCGGGCGCATTATGCGCGATCGCGCCTGCGACATTATTCCGCCAGCGACACAGCCGATGGTTGTCGCTGTCCTACGAAGTGCTACACTTTGCAGACCACGTGCGGCGATGCCGACTCGTCTGGTCGTGTTTCGTCTCGCGTGACGATGAGCGCATCGCAAAGATGCGCCGCAATACAAACGCGAGAGGAAAGCGCCATGGAAATCGGATACTTCACCATGCCGTCGCATCCGCCGGAGTGCGGATTGAAGGAGGGCCAGGAATGGGACCTGCAGGTGCTGCGCTGGCTCGATGAGCTCGGCTATCAGGAAGCGTGGATCGGCGAGCATCATACCGCGCCATGGGAGCCGCATCCGGCACCCGACCTGATCCTGGCGCAGGCCTTCCGTGAAACGAAGAACATCCGATTGGGGCCCGGCGGCTTCCTGCTGCCGTATCATCATCCCGCCGAGCTCGCCAATCGCGTCGCGATGCTCGATCATCTCTCGGATGGCCGGCTCAATTTCGGTGTGGCCGCATCGGGCTTGCCAAGCGACTGGGCGATGTTCAACGTCGACGGCATGAGCGGACAGAACCGCGAGATGACCCGCGAGGCGCTGGAGATCATCCTGAAGATGTGGTCCGAGGATGCGCCATGGACGTACAAGGGCAAGTACTGGACGGTGAACAAGCCCGAAGTCATGTTCGATTTCCTGAAACCCCACATCAAGCCGGTACAGGCGCCGCATCCGCCGATCGGCGTTGCCGGACTGTCGAAGAACTCCGACACGCTCAAGCTCGCGGGCGAACGCGGCTATATCCCGATGAGCCTCAATCTCAACCCGGCCTACGTGTCGTCGCACTGGGATTCCGTCGAGGCCGGCGCCGCAAAGACCGGGCGCAAGCCCCGTCGGAGCGACTGGCGGCTCGTGCGCGAAGTGTTCGTCGCCGAGACCGACGAGGAGGCCTGGCGGCTTTCGTCCGGCGACATGATGGGGCGAATGATGGGCGAATACTTCCTGCCCTTGCTCGGCCATTTCGGCTTCAAGGATTACCTGAAGCATTCGCCTGACGTGCCGGACACCGACGTGACCGTCGACTATTGCGCGAAGCGCAACTGGATCATCGGTTCGCCCGCCACGGTGACCGAGAAGATCGAGAAGATCTGGCATGAGGTCGGCGGCTTCGGCACGCTTTGTGTCTTTGGCTTCGACTACAAGCACAAGCCGGAAGCCTGGCACAATTCCCTGCGGCTGCTGAAGCAGGAGGTGATGCCGAAATTGCGCCATCTCAATGCCGACCTGACCAAGGCCGCCTAGTGTTCCATCGCCAGCATTCGCTCTGCCTTTCGGGTTGCACGTCAGCGAATGCCGGCTCTTAGGGAAAACTGGCTAAAATTTTCGCGCGAGTGCAGCTTCTGCTTTGACGTTTGAGTGACGGGCTTGCGTCAGGAGTCAAACGTCGAATCTGTTGCATTGGTGCCGCCGTTCTGAAGCCCCCGACTCATGCGGCAAAATCGTGTCGGGGATTTCAGGCCGAAGCGGTACTGGAGTCATAGGCTTGCCGGTAGGCAAAGCCTTGCGATGTTCGTGAACGGCGCATGCCGGGATCGTGCAGGAGCTTCGAAAGGTGAATACTCACCTTGCATCGATTACCGCCGGACCGGCGTCCTGATGACGTCGGTCCGTATCTCAATCTGGGGGCAGGTCATGCGGTTTCGCGTCAGGAAGTTTGCCCATGTTCTGGAGCGCTCGGGCCTTGCCCTGGCGGGCGCCGCCTGCGGCGTCTTTGTCGGGGCGCATGTCGGCTCCAGCGTGCCGTGGCTGACCACGCAGGGCTTCCTGGTCCTGATGATGCTGTCCGGGGCGTTGGGCTTCTACCTCGGCATCGACACGCCGCAGCTTCCCTTTCATCCCGATGAGGAGGACTCACCGGAGAAGAAGATCGATGCGGCCGAATTCCTCAGCGCCGTCGGTACTTTTCTCGCGACCCTGACGGCGTTCTTCGCCGTCGCCATCATCATCCTGCGCGAAGATCCACATATCGTCTGGACGTCGCTGATCATGGCTGGCTGGATCGTCGGCGTGATCATGCAGATCGTTGCCGGCGCGATCGCGCGCCTGCGGCGTTGATTTGCCCTGTTCATTTTTTGGGCTGCCGCTGTCGCGACTTTCATCTTGCGACCGCGATTGCCGCCGTGTGAGCCTTCGCCTCGGGGCTTGACCTGTGTGAGTAGCGTCGACCGCTGTGCAATGCGTGGTCGACACAGGTCCTGGCGACGTTTCCAAAGCATCGCCAGCATACCGATTGGAGCCCGTATCACAGCGCAGCGTGCGGCCGATCCAACGGCCCATGCGTCTGAAGCAGGCGTCACATCGGAAGGCTGCATGGCATCGTGCGCGTTGGCGCGCTTGATGCATCGCGGCCGGTCCGAACATTTGGAAAGTCGCATGATGTTGAAACGGGTGTTGCTGGGTATCGTCGTCGGCTGCGGACTGACCGCTGTTCACGCGGAGGAGCCGAAGCTCGGCGGGGTCGTCAACGCGGTGATCCAGCCCGAGCCGCCCGGCCTGATGCTGGCCCTGGTCCAGAACGGCCCGACCCAGATGGTCTCCGGCAACATCTTCGAGGGCCTGCTGCGCTACAGCCCCAAGCTCGAGCCGCTGCCCAGTCTCGCCGAGAGCTGGACCATCAGCCCGGATGCCAAGGTCTATACCTTCAAGCTCAAACCCGGCGTCACCTGGCATGACGGCAAGCCCTTCACCTCGGCCGATGTGCTGTTCTCGATCGAGATGCTGAAGCAGACCCATGCGCGCGCCCGCAACAACCTCGTGATGGTCGAGAAGGTCGAGGCGCCCGACGATCTCACGGTGGTGTTCACGCTCAAGGAACCGTTCGGCCCCTTCATCGGCATTTTCGAGGTCGGCTCGATGCCGATGGTGCCGAAGCATCTCTATGAAGGCACCGATTACAAGACCAATCCGAACAACAACACGCCGGTGGGCACCGGGCCCTTCATGTTCAAGGAGTGGCAGAAGGGCTCCTTCATCCGGATGGTGAAAAATCCGAACTACCACGAGAAGGGCAAGCCCTATCTCGACGAGGTCTACTGGCAGATCATTCCCGACGCGGCCGCGCGCTCGGTGGCGTTCGAGACCGGCAAGGTGGATGTGCTGCCGGGCGGCTCGATCGAGAATTTCGACGTGCCGCGCGTCTCCAAGCTGCCGGGCGCCTGCGTCACCGGCGCGGGCTGGGAGTTCTTCTCGCCGCTGTCGTGGATGTGGCTGAACCACCGCAACCCGATCCTCGCCAACAAGAAGGTGCGGCAGGCGATCATGTATGCCATCGACCGCGACTTCGCCAAGGACGTGATCTGGAACGGTCTCGGCAAGGTCGCCACGGGACCGTCGGCGTCGACCATCAAGTTCTACAGCGACGACGTGCCGAAATACGCCTACGATCCGGCCAAGGCCAAGGCGCTGCTGAAGGAGGCCGGCTACAAGGGCGAGAAGATCCGCATGCTGCCGCTGGCCTATGGCGAGACCTGGCAGCGTTGGGGCGAGGCCGTCAAGCAGAACCTGCAGGACGTCGGCATGACGATCGAGACGATCGCGACCGACGTGCCCGGCGGCAACCAGAAGATCATGGAGTGGGACTACGACATCGCCTTCACCTATCTCTATCAGTACGGCGATCCCGCACTCGGCGTCTCCCGCAACTACATCAGCTCGGCCATCGCCAAGGGCCAGCTGTTCAACAACGTCGAGGGCTACTCCAACCCGGAGGTCGACAAATTGTTCGCTGAGGGCGCCACGGCCGCGACGGAGGCCAAGCGCAAGGAGGCCTACGACAAGGTGCAGAAGATCCTGGCCGAGGACGTGCCGGTGGCCTGGCTGCTCGAGCTGCAGTTCCCGACGATCACTAAGTGCAAGGTGAAGAACCTCATCACCACCGGCATCGGCGTCAACGACGGCTTTCGTGACGCCTGGCTCGACAAGTAGGGTGTCATCCGGCGCGCGGGCATGAGCGCCGCGCGCCGCCGTGCCATCATCCTGCCGAGCTGACCATCAGGGCCCTTCATGCTCCCCTTCATCGCCCAGCGCGTCGTAAAGGGCGTCATCCTCCTTCTCGCCATCATCGTGCTGAACTTCTTCCTGATCCGGCTGGCGCCGGGCGATCCTGCCGTCGTGATGGCCGGCGAGGCCGGCGCCTCCGACCAGATCTTCGTCGCCCAGCTACGCGAGAAGTTCGGGCTGGACCGGCCCTTGCCGGAGCAGCTGCTCATCTATGTCAAGGGCATCGCCGGCCTCGACCTCGGCTTCTCGTTCCGCCAGCAGGCGCCGGTCGCCAAGCTGATCGCCGAGCGGCTGCCGGCGACCCTGCTGCTGACGCTTACCGCCTTCGCGATCTCGCTCGGTCTTGGCATCCTGTTCGGCGTATTGGCCGCGCGTTTCGCCGGCACCATTCTCGATACTGCGATCACGGTGCTGGCGCTGATCTTCTACGCCACGCCGCTGTTCTGGATCGCGCTGATCGCGATCCTCTTGTTCTCGGTCTGGGCCGACTGGCTGCCGAGCTTCGGCTACGACACCGTCGGCGCCGGCTACGCGGGTTTCCGCCACGCGCTCGACGTCGGCGCGCATCTGGTGATGCCGGCGGCGACGCTCGGCCTGTTCTTCATGGCGACCTACACCCGCATGACCCGCGCCTCGATGCTGGAGGTGAAGCGGCTCGACTTCGTCAAGACCGCGCGCGCCAAGGGCCTGCGCGACGGCGTCATCCTGCGCCGCCACGTGCTGCGCAACGCGCTGCTGCCGGTGGTGACATTGGCGGGCGTCCATGCCGGCACGCTGGTCGGCGGCGCCGTGCTGACCGAGACCGTGTTCGCCTGGCCCGGCATCGGCCGGCTGATGTATGACGCGCTGATCCAGCGCGACTACAACCTCCTGCTCGGCGTGTTCGTGGTGTCCTCGGCCATGGTGCTGATCTTCAACCTCGTCACCGACCTCGTGTACCGGCTGGTCGATCCGCGCATCGAGTTTTCAGCATGAGGCAGTTCTGGCGCACCATGCTGCGCAGCCCGAGCGGCGTCATCGGATTGATCATCCTGCTTCTCGCCATCCTGATCGCCGTGGCCGGGCCGTTCTACTTTCCCAATTCGCCCTGGCGCATGGTGCAGCGGCCGTTCGTGGCTCCGTTCACGCAGTCCGCCGTGCCGCTCGGCACCGATGCGCTCGGGCGCGATGTGCTCGCGGGCCTGATCTTCGGCGCACGCGTCTCGCTGCTGGTGGGCCTGGTCTCGACGCTGGTGGCGCTGGTGGTCGGTGTGCCGCTCGGCGCCATCGCCGGCTATTTCGGCGGCCGCGTCGATGACGCGCTGATGCGCTTCACGGAGTTCTTCCAGACCATCCCGAGCTTCGCGCTCGCCATCGTGTTGGTCGCGATCCTGCAGCCATCGATCTATTCCATCGTTGCCGCCATCGGCATCGTCAGCTGGCCGCCGGTCGCGCGCCTCGTCCGCGGCGAGGTGCTGTCACTGCGCACCCGCGAATACGTGCAGGCTGCCATCGTCACCGGCCAGAGCCATTGCTGGATCATCTGGCGCGAGATCCTGCCGAACGCGCTGTCGCCGGTGATCGTGCTGGCCTCACTGATGGTCGCGACCGCGATCCTGCTGGAATCCTCGCTGTCGTTTCTCGGCCTCGGCGATCCCAACCTGATCTCGTGGGGCTACATGGTCGGTGCCGGCCGCACCGTCATTCGTCAGGCCTGGTGGATCACGGTGTTTCCCGGTGTCGCGATCCTGCTCTCGGTGCTCGGTCTCAATCTGATCGGCGAGGGATTGAACGATGCGCTCAACCCGCGCCTGTCGCGCGAGGGCAGGTGAGCGATGAAAGTTGTGAGCTACTCTTCTCTTGCGGCACCGACGGTCGGCCCCCTCTCCCATGGGGAGAGGGCTGGGGTGAGGGGGTATGGCCTCTCGATCGTGCCAAGCCCCCTCACCCGGCGCTACGCGCCGACCTCTCCCCGATGGGGAGAGGTGATCTGTGCCCCAAGTCGTGAACTTGAATGTGGCGGGCATTGAGCCATGGCTGATCCCGTCGTTGCGATCAAGAATCTGCGTATCGCGTTGCCCAAGGGCGCCGAGCGCACCCATGCCGTCGATGGCGTCTCGTTCGACCTCACGGCCGGCAAGATCGTCTGCGTGGTCGGCGAGTCCGGCTCCGGCAAGTCGATGTGCGCGCATGCGCTGCTCGGCCTGTTGCCTGACACCGTCAAGGTCGAGGGCGGCGAAATCCGCTTCGAAGGCCGCGACCTGCTCACCGTGGACGAGGACGGTTGGCGCGATCTGCGCGGCCGCCGCATCGCCATGGTGTTCCAGGAGCCGATGACGGCGCTCAATCCGGTGATGCGGATCGGCGACCAGCTCATGGAGGTGTTCGAGGCGCACGACCTGTTGACGCCGAGGGAGCGCCGCGCCAAGGCGCTGGCGCTGGTGCGCGAGGTCGGCCTGCCCGACCCGGAGCGCATCATCCGCGCCTATCCGCACCAGCTGTCCGGCGGCCAGCGCCAGCGTGCGATGATCGCAATGGCGCTCGCGCTCGAGCCGGCGGTGCTGGTTGCGGACGAGCCCACTACAGCGCTCGACGTCACGACGCAGGCACAGATCCTCAAGCTGATCCGCAACCTGCAAGCCAGTCACAACATGGCGGTGATGTTCATCACCCATGATTTCGGCGTCGTCGCCGATATCGCCGACCAGGTCGTAGTGCTGCGCCATGGCAAGGTGGTAGAGGAGGGCAGGGCTGAGGCCGTGCTCGGCGACCCGCAGCACGACTACACCAAGGCGCTGCTCGCCGCGGTGCCGTCGTTCGATCCGCCGCCGCGCGTCTCGCGCGAGGATGCCCCCAGGGCTATCGAGGTGATCGGCCTCGATAAGACCTATGTGACATCGGGCGGCTGGCTCCGTCCGAAGCGCCGGACGCGGGCGGCAAGCGCGGTCAACTTCGCGATCCACAAGGGCGAGACGCTCGGACTGGTCGGCGAATCCGGCTCAGGCAAATCGTCGGTGGCGCGGCTGGTGATGCGGCTGATCGAAGCGGATCGCGGCACCGTGCGGATCGGCGACGTCGATCTCACGGCGCTCGAAGGCCGTGCGCTACGCGCGCAGCGTCATCGCATCCAGATGATCTTCCAGGATCCGTTTGCTTCGCTCAACCCGCGCCGCAAGGTCGGCCGCATCATCGCCGACGGGATGGTTGCGCGCGGCGTTGCCCTCGATGCGGCGCTGGAGCGTGCGCAGGAGCTGCTTGGCCTGGTCGGGCTCGATGCCGGCGCCATCGGCCGCTATCCGCACGAGTTCTCCGGCGGTCAACGCCAGCGCATCGGCATCGCGCGCGCGCTCGCGCTCGAGCCCGAGATCATCGTCGCCGATGAGGCGGTGTCCGCGCTCGACGTCTCCGTGCAGGCGCAGGTTCTACGGCTGCTGGAAGATCTGAAGGCACGGCTCGGGCTTTCGATGCTGTTCATCACCCATGACCTGCGCGTGGCCGCGCAGATCTGCGACCGTATCGCCGTCATGCAGAAGGGCGAGATCGTCGAGCTGAAGCCGACAGCGGCGCTGTTCGCCAACCCCGAGCATGCCTACACCCGCGAGCTGCTTGCCGCCGTACCCGGACGCCGGCACGCGGTGGCGTAGTCTCACCTGCGCGCTTCAGGCAGAGGCAGAGGGGTCACCGAGCAAGCGCCAACGCGGTTCCCCTCCGGCGGTTCCCCTCCGGCGGTTCTCCTGCAAGGGCGGGGGGACCGCACTGATCGTCAAACGACGCCGCACATCTGCGAGCATCGCGGTCGCGCAGACGCATTGTCTGCCAACTGATCAGACGGGGCGGTTCGCCGAGCCGTCCAACTAAGCGCGGACGGGACCGCTGCTTTCAGCGCGCGCCGGAGTTGTGGCCGGAAGCCCCGCACGCGGCCGTCCCAGCAGCGTCTTCTTAGGGGGGGGAGCCGGCAGCAGCCCCTCGCGGATGGCCTGCTTGCGCGCGAGCTTGCGATGGCGCCGGATCGCATCGGATTTCTCGCGCGTCTTCCGCTCCGACGGTTTCTCGTAAGATCTGCGGCGCTTCATCTCGCGGAACACGCCTTCACGCTGCATTTTCCGTTTCAGGATACGCAACGCCTTCTCGACGTCGTTGTCACGAACAAGAACCTGCAAAAGCTTCCTCCTTATTTTGGTCCTGCGACGAAGATCCGTCGGGCAAACTCAATCGGCGCCGAGAGCGCGAGCGCTTCTGCATGTGAGGCGGGCAAGTGCCGCCAGCAACGCCGCCTGGGTCGCGGTATCATCGTACGGAGAGCGTGGTCACGTCATCCGCAATGTCGGCGGACGCGGTGAATCAATGCATTCTGGGGCGCAGAGGCCATCGCCAGTGCGATGGTCTGGCCAACATAGGGGCTGTGCGCAGAGATTGCCAGCCTATTGGGATGGAGCGCCGTGTGCCGAAAACAATTTCAGCCTCCGCCTTGTAATCTTGCAGAAAATCGCTATTTTGCGGTTGTTCGATTAGCCGCTGTGCCTTTCTGAATGTGCCCGCGGGCTATTTCCCAAAGTCATCGCTCAGTCTTAGTTGAATGAGATCGCGTGATGGTCGCGCGGTGATTGCTTTGGAGAAAGATATGCCGCAGGGTACCGTTAAGTGGTTCAATGGCCAGAAGGGCTTTGGTTTCATTCAGCCGCAGGACGGCGGCAATGACGTGTTCGTTCACATCAGCGCCGTCGAGCGTGCTGGTCTCGCTGGCCTGGCCGAAGGCCAGAAGGTCAACTTCGATCTGAAGACCGACAAGATGCGTGGCAAGACCAGCGCGGAAAATCTCTCGCTGGCCTGATCGCCTCGGGCCATTTCACGGACGTACTGAAATGGCTGGTTTGCCCGCTCGATCACGGATTGAGCGGGCTTTCTGCGTCTCCACGACAGCTTGCACCTCTTGGGGAAGGATCAGTCGATGGTAGCGAAGAGAACAGAGCCTTCGGCCGAAAGCCTCGCGCGAGCACAGCGCCGACAGGTGGCGGCCGACGAGGGCGCCAAGGCGCTGGCCGAATCGGGCCAGCGCGCGGCTGCGGTCCGGAAGAACATGGAGCGGCTGCGCGCGCTGAGGCTCGCCAAGCAGGCGGAGGATGCAAAAGCCGGCACCGACGCCGCGACCGCGCCGGCCCCGAAGCGACGGAAGAAGATCGTCCGATAGTTCGAACCGGCGCGCCTGTGCCCGCGCGCTTCTACCGAACAGTATTCCGCGTACTGATCCGACGTTCCTGCCGAGGAGGCTGGCATGGCCAAGGAGATTGCGACGGACGTTCGCATTGCCAAGGATGATTCCGGGAGCGGAGGCCAGACGATCGCCTTTGCGCTTGCAATCGGATCCTCGCGGCAGGTCTGCCATCTCGCCACCAGCTTCCGCACCAGGAACCAGGCGCTGAACTACCTGCAGAAGCACCGCAAGGCCTTCGAGCGGATCGCGCGCGAGCAATTCGAGCGCGGTGACGTCGACGATGGCGTGATCCATCTCAGCATGATCTGATGGACGGTGATCCGGCGCGATGAGAGCTGACGATGGCGGTCCTGCTCGGCTGCGAAAGACGCGGGCGTGGCTACTCCGTCTTCTGCTTGACCGGCAGCGGCACGCGCTCATAGGACGCCGGCAGATTGACCGGCCGGTAGTCCTTCGATTCCGCGATCCGCATCAGCACGCTCTCATGAATGAAGGCGTTCTCGGGAATGAAGCGCGGCTCGCAATCCGGGATGTAGAATCCGAAATGCGCCTGCCGCGCCGGCCATTCCTTGTATGTCGCGCTCTTCGGCAGATATTCGAGCAGGCGCCAGGCCGGCGTCATCGAATTGTGCAGCGGGCCCTGGACGCTCGGCGCCACATATTTGAACGGACTGTTCTTGCGCTGAACGCCCCAGGCGAGCTGGTTCACCGTGCGCGGGTTGACCGCAAGCCCGGCCTCGACGGCCTCGTCGATCATCCATAGCAGTGGATATTTCGAGGCCGGCGACTGTGCTTCCGGATAGCCGCCTCCGACATCGCCGTGGACGCCGGCGAACCACACCTGCTTGGCGTCCTGCGGTCCCGCATGCGCCTTGTTGAAGCGGTTGGGCGTGAAGGTCTGCGGCATGTCCCAGCCCTTCAGGCGGAACATGCAGCGGCGCTCGTCGATCGCCGCCGCCTGGCGGAAGATCTTCACGCTCGGATTCTGGATCGTGAAGGCGAGCTCCTCGAGGCTCGGCAGCGCCAGGAGCCGGTCGGGGCGCGGTACGATCACGCTCGCCACCGTATCCCACACGCCGACGAAATGGATGGTGGGCCAGCGCGCCGAGGTGATGCGTGCGAACTGTGCGGCCTGGTCGTCGTGGCTCTCGGGGATCGGTCCCTCTTCCTCGGTGCTCTCGACCTCGGTCGTGATGCCGCGCCCAGCCTTCGGATTGTCGGAGGAGTACTTCTTGTAGGCGATCACGCCCGAGCCGGCGAGATTGATCTGGTCCGGCGAGATCAGCCCGATCTTGTGGATCAGCCCGGCCAGCACGCGCACGGTGTAGGCGCCGCGCGAGAAACCGAACAGGAAGATACGGTCGCCCTCCTGGTAGTGCGTGGCAAGGAAGCTGTAGGCCTTGATGACGTTGTCATCCAGGCCGTAGCCGGTCGCAAGCCCGAGCACGAGATTGAAATTCGCCTTGAAGCGGTGCCAGCTGTCAGGCTGGGTCAGCGTGCCGACGCCGGGATCGTAGAACACTGCCTGATGCGGCGTCGTCTTGTCGGTCTTGCGCAGACAGCGATAGAGCTTGAGGACGTTGGAAATGTTCTCGCTGATCTCGTTGCCGGTGCCGTCGCAGCAGATGACAATATTCTTCATGGCAAAGGAATGTCCGCGATAATGCTACCGGGACGAGTGTAGAGCATCCGGGGGAGGTTGGGGAGATCGCTTCTCATGACAGTTCGTCTGGGGTCGTTTTTGCCGGCTGGTCAAGACGGCCTAGCAGGCGGCCACTGCAAGCCGACACTGACCGCTGTGCGAACGCGTAGCTCCACGCGACTTGCAGCCATCCGGGCGAACTGCTGCGCGAGGGGAGCTGATTGCGCGCACGGTGGACCGGTGTGAACGCAAACGAGAACGGCCGGATCTTGCGATCCGGCCGTTCCGTCAACTCACTCCGCTCGCCCCCCCGCGCGGCGCGCCGGGCTCTCGCGTCAATCTCTGAAAGCGGTGTCAGCTCGCCTGGGCGGCTGGCGCGGCGTCCGCGGCCTTCTTCTCGATCGCGCGCTTCAATTCCAGCGCGCGCGGCGACAACACCGCGGCGTTGGCCTTGCGCAGATAGGCGTCGAGGCCGCCATTGTGGTCGACGCTCTTGATCGCGTTGGTCGAGACCCGCAGGCGAACGTTGCGGCCGAGCACATCCGAGATGAAGGTCACGTTGCACAGGTTCGGCAGGAAGCGCCGCTTGGTCTTGATGTTGGAGTGGCTCACCTTGTGGCCAACCTGGGGGCCCTTGGCCGTCAGTTCACAGCGCCGCGACATGGCAATAAATCCTCTCTCATCCCCGCACCCTTCGTCCGCCTGTGTCGGCGGGCCGCGGGGGTCCAAAACTCGTCCAGCTCTTCTCTGGGAGATGCGGTCGTATAGGGGGGATGCGGCTTTTCGTCAAGGTTTTGAAGGCCGCCGTTTTGAGGGCCGCTGCCAACGGCGGTCCGGGCGGCCGGCGAGGGCCGGATTTCCCGCAGACGGCGCGGTGGGCCTGCTGCAATGTTCGGCCCGAAACCGCCGCGGAGCCGAAAGCGGGCGTCTAATCAACAGTATAGCCGGTAGTTTAGACCATATAAAGGGCGTATTCGGGCACGATGACAGGGTGTCCCGTCGAGCGGCCCCGCGCGCCAGAACGGCGGTATGTTCGGGCGGGAGCGTGGGCGACTGATCCGGGCGCCCAGGCGCAAAGCGCTGGACAAACCGCCATCGTCGGACGGTTCGCGTTGTTCGAAGGCGTTTTTGGCTTAAGTAGCAAGGACGGCGCGCCGGACTGGTCCGATGCGCAGCAGGCAGGCGGATCGGTAGGATCATCCCTCACGTGACCATCACCTCGGCTCCCTCATTCCTTTCCCGCAGCCTGGTTGCGGCCGGCTCGATCCTATGTTTGGCGCTTCTGGTGCCGCCTCAGGCCGCACTGGCTCAGGCCCGGCTCGACGCTCAATATGAGGCCACCCTGGCCGGCATTCCCGTCGGCAAGGGCACTTGGGCGGTCGAAATCGGCGACGACCAATATGGCGCCTCGGCGCAGGGCGGCACCGCGGGCCTGCTCAAGAGCTTCTCGCAGGGCTCGGGCAGCGGCGCGGCGCAGGGCCGCGTGGTCAACGGGGCGCTGGTCGGGCAGAGCTATCAGGCCTCGACCACGGCCGGAAAGAAGTCGGAGCAGATTCACATCAATCTCCTGAACGGGAATGTGAAGGATTTCGGCATCGAGCCGGAGCCGCCGGTCGATCCCAACCGCGTTCCGGTCACCGACGCACACAAGCGCGGCGTGCTCGATCCGATGACGGCATCATTGGTCCGCGTGCCGGGCAATGGCGAGTTGTTCGCGCCGGAATCCTGCCGTGGCGCAGCGCCGGTGTTCGACGGCCGCATGCGCTACGAGCTCAAGCTCGACTACAAGCGCATGGAGAACGTGAAGGCGGACAAGGGCTATCGCGGTCCGGCGCTGGTCTGCGCCGTCTACTTCACGCCGATCGCGGGCTACATCCCGGACCGGCCGGTCATCAAATATCTGGCCCAGGCCCGCAACATGGAAATCTTCCTCGTGCCGATCGCCGGCACGCGCGTCCTGGTGCCGTTCAAGATGGTGATCCCGACGCCGTTGGGAACCGCAATGCTGGAGGCGACGTCCTTCGTCACGCAGGCCTCGCCCCATGTTGCCAAGACGCAGTAGCCTTACTCCATAAACATAGACGTCGTTTGTTGCCTCCGATGGTGTCATTCCGCAGCAGCCCGCAGGGCTGAACCCGGAATCCAGAGGTCGTGGCGCGGGATGTGGCGTTTGCTGTCCTGATAGCGGTCATTCGCGTCGCGATTTGCGGGTTCGCGCTGCGCGCGCACGGAATGGCGGTGTCCTGGCACGCTGCGTCAACGCCGTCGGCCCTCAGGCGAATCCGTTTGACTCTTCATCGATTCTGATTCGACTCGGGCGTTCCAGAACGCGGGCTGGTTCCATCGCGAAAGCGTTGCTTGTCGAGCCCGCAAAAACTTGATCTAGTGCTGTCCTGATAGCCGGGCGCGAGATGTTGCGGTGAACGAAGCGGAAAGGCGATGGAGTCAGCGATTCGGGCGCGATTCGTTCTCAAGGCGTTCCGAAGCTTAAGCAGCAGCACTATATGCGTCACAATGTGAGACAGGGGTAAGCATCGCAGCCTCTCCAGACACACGACAAATTCCGCATCCATCGCGCGTGAACGGCGCGCCCGCAACGCCGGCTTCGAGACCAAATTTAACGAATGGCTTTTTCGTCTTCTTCGGCTGCCTCGCCTTTCGAGCGCATGTCCGACCGCGCTCCTGGAAGCGGCGTCACCGCCGTGCTCGGCCCGACCAACACCGGCAAGACTCATTTGGCGATCGAGCGCATGCTCGCGCACTCTTCCGGGATCATTGGCCTGCCGCTGCGGCTGCTCGCGCGCGAGGTCTACAACAAGGTCCTGGACCGCACCGGCCCTGAGTCCGTGGCGTTGATCACGGGCGAGGAGAAGATCAAACCGAAGAATCCGCGCTACTGGGTTTCCACCGTCGAGGCGATGCCGAGGGATCTCGACGTCTCCTTCCTCGCCGTCGACGAGATCCAGATCGCGGCCGATCTCGAGCGCGGCCATGTCTTCACCGACCGTATCCTGAACCGCCGTGGCCGCGACGAGACGCTGCTGCTTGGGGCTGCGACGATGCGTCCGATCATCGAGCGGCTGCTGCCCGGCGTCTCGATGGTGACGCGGCCGCGGCTGTCGCAGCTTGAATTCGCCGGCGACCGCAAGATCACCCGGCAGCCGCGGCGGACTGCGATCGTCGCCTTCTCCGCCGACGAGGTCTACGCCATCGCCGAGCTGATCCGCCGCCAGCATGGCGGTGCGGCCGTCGTGCTCGGCTCGCTGTCGCCACGCACCCGCAATGCCCAGGTGGCGATGTTCCAGAACGGCGACGTCGACTACCTCGTCGCCACCGACGCCATCGGCATGGGGCTCAATCTCGACGTCGACCACGTCGCCTTTGCGTCCGACCGCAAATATGACGGCTATCAGTTCCGCCGCCTGACGCCGTCGGAATTTGCCCAGATTGCGGGCCGCGCCGGCCGTGCCACCCGCAACGGCACCTTCGGCACCACCGGTCGTTGTGCGCCATTCGAGCCCGAATTGGTCAACGCGCTGCAGAACCATGCCTTCGATTCCGTGAAGATGCTGCAATGGCGCAATTCACGGTTGGATTTCTCGAGCCTCAGCGCGCTGCAGGTGTCGCTGGCGCTGGCGCCCGGGCATGAGGTACTGACGCGCGCACCGGTCGCCGAGGACCTGCGTGTGCTCGATCATGCGGCACGCGACACCGAGGTGCGCGACATGGCGCATGGTGCCGCGGCCGTGGAGCGGCTATGGGAGGCCTGCCAGATCCCGGACTATCGCAAGCTGTCGCCGGCGGCCCATGCCGAGCTCGTGACCACGCTGTTCGGCTTCCTGATGCAGAAAGGGCGGATTCCAGACGCGTGGTATGCCGCCCAGGTCGATCAGGCCGACCGCGTCGATGGCGACATCGACACGCTGTCGGGGCGGATTGCACAAATTCGCACCTGGACCTTCGTCGCCAACCGGCCGGATTGGCTGCGGGACCCCGATCATTGGCAGGGGATTACCCGCGAGCTTGAAAATAAATTGTCAGACGCCCTTCATGAACGGCTTACGGAGCGTTTCGTTGATCGCCGTACCAGTGTATTGATGCGGCGCCTGCGGGAGAACAGTGTTTTGAATACGGAAATCGGCAAGACCGGCGAAGTCATCGTTGAAGGGCACGCGATCGGCCGTCTGGATGGATTCACCTTCGCGCCCGACGCCGCCGAAGCCGGCTCCGAGGCCAAGGCTTTGCAGGCCGCGGCCCAGAAAGCCCTGGCCGGCGAGATCGAGGCGCGTGCCGAGAAACTGTCCAGCGCGCCGGACGAGCATGTCGTGCTCACCGCCGACGGCACCATCCGCTGGACCGGTGACGCGGTGGCCAAGCTGGTCGCAGCCGACGATGCGCTGCATCCCCGCCTGCGCATCATCGCCGACGAGCGGCTGACGGGTGCGGCCCGCGACAAGGTCCAGGCGCGGCTCGATCTGTGGCTGAAGACGCATGTCGAAAAGCTGCTCGGCCCGCTGTTCGAGCTCTCCAAGGCCGAGGACATCACCGGCATCGCGCGCGGCATCGCGTTCCAGCTGGTGGAGGCGCTCGGCGTCATCGAGCGCGCCAAAATCGCCAATGAGATGAAGGATCTCGACCAGCCCTCGCGCGCCACCTTGCGCAAATATGGCGTTCGCTTCGGTGCGTATCACATCTACGTCCCGGCGCTGCTCAAGCCAGCCGCCCGGGCGCTCGCCGCGCTGCTGTGGGCCGAGAAACAGGCCAATGTCGACATGTCGGCACTGACCGGCGCCCAGCATCTGGCGAGCTCCGGCCGCACCTCCTTCCCGGTCGACAAGGCGCTGCCGCGCGATGCCTATCGCGTGCTCGGCTACAAGCAGGCCGGCGAGCGTGCGGTGCGCGTCGACATTCTGGAGCGCCTTGCCGATCTGATCCGACCTGCTTTGGCCTGGCGCGAGAATACGTCCGGTGAGAGGCCGGCCGGCGCCTTCGATGGTCGCGGCTTCGTCGTGACCCAGGCGATGACGTCGCTCACCGGTTCGGCCGGCGAGGACTTCGCCTCGATCCTGCGCGCGCTTGGCTATCGTATGGAGAAACGGCCGCCGCTACCGCCCAAGCCGGTCGAAAAGCCGGTGGAGACGTCTCCGGCAGAGGCCGCGCCGGCCGAAGCTGTGGCGGTTGACGCGGCGCCGGCCGACGAGGTCGCAGAGACGGCCGGCGAGCAGGTTCCGACCGTGGCGGAAGCCGCCATTGCCGATGTGACCGAGCAGGTCGTCGCTGCGCCGGAGACTGGCGCGCAAGGAGCCGACGAGTCCGTGCCGGTATCGACCCCGGCGACGTTGCCGACCGTGGACTTCGTCACGCCGCCAACCCCGGCGGACGAATCTCCGGCGGTCGAGGCCGCTGCGGAGGCCGTCTCTGCCGAGGCTGCGGCCGCGGAGACCGCTGCAGAGGCGGTCACAGCGGACCCTGTCGTTGCTGATGCGCAGCAGCCGGAGACCGCTGAAGCTGCACCGGTCGACGGCGCGAGCGCAAGCGATGCAAGTCCAGAGGCCGTCGCTGCCGAGACCATTACTGCCGAGCCAGCCGCTGCCGAGCCGGTTGTCACCGAATCCGCCACGGCTGCCGAGCCGGTCCTGGTCGAGGTCTGGCGCCCGGGCGGCCGCTCCGAGGAGCGGCGGCCCCGGCATGAGCACCATCAGCGTAACCGGCACCACCGCCCGCCGCACGATCGTGGGCAGCAGGCTGCTGGTGGCGAGCAGGCCGCCAAGGATGCGGCTCCGGCCGAAGGAGAGGCACGCGAGCGCAACCGCGGCCAAGGCCGTCGCGACCGGGTCAAGGAGTTCGGCAAGGACTTCCGCAA
>JBARNF010000097.1:0-2419 GCA_049802835.1 Bradyrhizobium sp. | reverse complement strand
GGGCTCGCGCTACGCGCGCCCCGGAATGACGGGGAGATTTGGCCAAGACAGTTGAATCAAAACGGCTGTCATCGCAGGCGCAGCGCTTTCACAGTCATCGCTTCCAAAGCAGACAAGAGACTGCCATCCTGGCGAGATGACAACGCGTTCTCGAACCGTGCTTTCTCCCTCCCTGGCTGCCAAGCTGTCGGCACTGGCGTCCGCTCGCGAGAACTGGGATCACGAGTTGCCGGCGCTCCTGGCCGAGTTGTCCGCGTTGCCGGCTGATCTCGTCGTCCACGCTTCGCGCGAGATCGCGCTGGCAGCACAACTCGGCTGGCAACCGTTGATGACTCGCCTGATCGCCGGATTTTCCGGTGAACCGATCTATGTCCGCGATCTCGCCCTGATGCGACGATCTCCGGATTATGCATGGATCTTTCTATTTCATCCGAACGGCCATGTCCGGGAGGCGGCACTCGATACGCTGCAGACACCTCCCGACTCTGCGTTCTTTCTGTCCGCCCTGATCTGGCGATTGAACGATTGGGCCGAACCGGTTCGACGCGCCGCCGCGCGCTATCTGCAACGCATCCAGCTGCAGATTTCGCCGCAAATCGGGGCAAGCTCTGCCGCAGATCTCCTCGACCGACGACACAATTGGGGACGCTGGACCAGCGAAGCCGATCTTCTCGACCAGATTGTCGGCAGGCCGGACGTGCTGCCGATCATCGCCGGCTTTCTGCAACGGACAGCAAACGGAGCGCTCGCCAAGTATCTGCGCCACGCCCTGCGTTATCCCGCCATCGATCCATATCTGCCGGTGTTGGCAGCTGCCGCCATTCAGCCGCAGGTCAGAGCCATCGCCTATCGCTGCCTGCTCACAGGCCATATCTCGTGGTTCGCAGGGTTCGAGAGTCGATGGATCGACAAGGTCTATGGCATCAAACAGCGCGTTCCAAAGGTCGAGAGCCGCGCGTTGGGCGACGGCAAGCCGGCGACGGAATTGTTCTGGCACGCAGCGCGCGACAGGTCAGTGATCGTCCGGCGTGCGGCAGCCGACGCGCTGATGGCGACCCGTGCGCGGGTCCCCGACGAGGACCGGCTGATCGCACTGTTCGAGCAAGACGAAAGCCCCTCGGTGCGCGAGCGCGGCGACTTCCTGCGAAGACATCCGCCAGTGCACTGACGATCAGGGATGAGCCGACTTCCGCCGTCCCATCCACCACAGGCTGAGATTCCAACCGACGCAGGTCGCGAGCGCGCCGCTCAATCCGGCGGCGGCGCCGAGATACAGGCTGCCGAGATGCAGCACGACCACCGCGAGCGAAAAGCCGATCAGGCCGTAGGCGCCGTTGGCCAACACGGCGGCCGTCGCTGGGCCGCCGATGCGCGGCTGCAGGATCAGCATCATCGAGGTGAAGACGATTGGGAACAGCGCCAGGATGCCGGAGACACTGGGGCCGGCCCAGCCGGAGACTGACGTCACGGTGGCGACGAGCGTGGCCACCAGCGAGGCGCGCAGCGGCACGTCGTACCAACGCCTGGTGATCATCGGCATCTTGGCGTGGCGATAGCGCTGCAGCAGCGGCAGGCAGATCGCGAAGGTCACGACGTTCGCGAGCACGCCCATCGGCAGCGTCCACTGCACGCTCTTGATCAGCGACGCCAGACCAAGCCACACTGCAACCGCGGTGGCGCTCGCCACCAGCACGCCGTGGCGCTGCGCCAGCACGGCATAAGCGAGGCTGAGGAAGATCGTCGCGGCATTGATCGGCAGGCTGGTCAGCGCGCCTTCCGCGATGAAGGCGGCATCGTGATCGAGCGCGAGGAAGACGTAGGTCGGTCCCGCCGAGATCGGCAGGGTCGCGACCAGCGCGCCGATCACCGGCCCGGTACGCTCCGCGATCATCGAGGCCGACACCACGAACGACGCGGCGATTGCCATGCGCAAGGCCAGCAGCAGCAGGAAGGAAGGATCGAGGGACATCAGCTCATGCGGCGCGGGCGGTGCTCTCCCTCTCCCGCCTGTGGGGGAGGGCCGGGGTGGGGGTGCGGTTCGGGTGGTGGCGATGAGTGCGCCGTGGGGATAGGCTTCCCCCACCCGCCACGCATCTGCGATGCGAGGCGACCTCCCCCGCAAGCGGGGGAGGCGCGGACCGACGCGGCCTCGACGGCTTGCCTCTTCGGCGGCAGGGACGCAGTGCGATTACACCCGCTTCATGCTGACCGAGACCTTCGGGCCGTTCTTGATGGTCTGATAGACCACGCAATAGCGCTCGGTGAGCTTGAGCAGCAGGTCGAGCTTGTCCTGCGGGGCGTCGGTGTCGACCTCGAAGCGCAGGCGGATCTCCTGGAAACCGACCGGAGCCTCCTTGTCGACGCCGAGCGTGCCGCGGAAATCCAGATCGCCTTCGGCGAGGACGCGCCCGCTGCGCAG